>JAITST010000484.1 GCA_031287585.1 Planctomycetaceae bacterium
TACAAAATATTGAATCCGTTGATGAGAATCGTTGCCGCAAACCCGATGGCGGCAGAAAAAAGAACTCTTCCAGAGTCAAACTCTCTTATCTACTCTCAAAGTTTTCGTCGAATCGACAAC
Source organism: Planctomycetaceae bacterium (assembly GCA_031287585.1). Lineage (GTDB taxonomy): Bacteria > Planctomycetota > Planctomycetia > Pirellulales > Thermoguttaceae > UBA8133. Next base: position 121 of record JAITST010000484.1, read on the forward strand.
GATGGGCGATCCGATGATGCCGCTTCTTTGGTCAAGCAAAAGTTTGCGTCATCTTGCTTCGGAATTAAATCAGCAAGGACATCAAGTTAGCCACACGACCGTCGGCGTATTACTTGAAGAACTCGGCTACTCTTTGCAATCAACCCACAAGACCCGCGACGTCGAAACACATCCAGACAGAAACAGTCAGTTTGAGTTCATCAATTCCAAAGCCCAAGCGTTCATGAACGAAAAGTAACCGATGATTTCGGCGGATACGAAAAAGAAGGGAAACAGTGGAGTTGCAAAAGTTGGCGGATGAATTTTCGATTGATATTACGGTCTGTCATTTTCCGCAGGGAACGAGTAAGTGGAACAAGATTGAACATCGGTTGTTTTCGTATATCAGTAAGAATTGGCGTGGTCGTCCGTTGGTGGATATGGCGACAGTGGTGAACTTGATTGCGAACACAAAAACGGAGACCGGCTTGACGGTACGTTGCGTCGAAGACAGGAATGTTTACCCGACGAAAATCAAAGTCGCCGATAAAGAATTCGCAAAAGTCAACTTGGAACCGGACACGTTCCACGGTAAATGGAACTACACCATAAAAGCAAAAACTAAAAATATAAAATGAGTGAGTTATTGTTTGACGGATAATAACTACGAGCGTTTTGATTCGGAGACGCTGGTTGTGTCGAAACAGAACACGCAAAAGATCGAGCGTAAGCATTTGTAGTTACGGACTTGGTGCAGCCGATTGGTGAGAAAAAGGATTCGATTTTCGAAGACGGAGCAGATGCACAAAATCTGTGTCGGGATGGTTATCAACTTCTGGTTTTTCGGGTGGAATTGGATAATTCAATGAGTTTAGAACACGTCCCTTTTTTGCAAGAGCAAAATTTGGAATGTGCAGAAAATAATGAAAAAATAATTTTAATACGCAAATCTGACCTATTTTTAGATTGCGGGCAATAAAATGCCGTGCCTATTGTGTAGAAAGGCACGGCGCGTTGGGTTTGCCAACGTGTAGCGTTCATAATGTAATAGCCCCCATAAGCACAAGACTATTACCATTACAATACGCCCGAAGGGACTTGAACCCCTAACCTACGGATTAGAAATCCGTTGCTCTATCCAATTGAGCTACGAGCGCACAACTACTTTTTTACTTCTTTTTTCCTATTGTTTGACCTACCGTTGGCACTTGCTTTTCTGTTAGTTTACAGAGTGTTTTCGCTGCTTCTTTTTCTATTGTTGTCCTTACTGTGCATGCCAGGTCTTTGGAGGCACACACTAGGTACACACTTTGAATCGCACAGCCGCACGCTATCGGTCCGCCTACATCGTCGTTTTTCGATTTGTCCAGTACGTACAACAAGTTAATCGGTGCTATGTGGACGAAAGGTTGGCTGCCTGCTCCTTTTCGGTTGTCACCAGCGGTTTTCAGGATTAGTTTGTTTGTCTTCGCGTCGTATTGATATACCCCTTCTTTTAAGAATACGTAGAGGTCAATGTCTTGTTTGTTACGCGATGTCGGGATTGTACGTTTGTCGTCACGGTTAAAACCATACGCCGCCCATAGTATATCGGACAACGTTTGACGGTCAATGTCGGCATCCGTTATTTCGCGGTCTGTTTGACGTTCCGCGAGTGTGTCGAAAATCGCCTTGCCGCCTGTGCGCTGCGGTGCTGGCAACTGGATGTCTTGGGCTAGTAGCATCGGAGAAATAATTGTCAGTGATAACACGATTAGTAGTGAACGCATAATAGTAAATAGTTGTTAATTGTTGGTTTTGTATTGACGTTGAACGAGTGTACTTACTACGTTTCTTCCCGCCAGCCCTTCCATTCCAGCATTTTTTTGTATTCGTCACGTTCGCGGCGTGTTGCTTCGAGGTCGAATACCAAGTACGTGAAGTCCAGTCGTAACTGGTCAAACGTTTCACTTACATTGTCAATCAACTTCCGCATCTTCGCACAACAACGTTCCGACCGCAGAAAAATCTCCATCACCGCCGACAGTTTGGTACGCTTCGGCTCCGGCAACTCGTCTATCATACTGATTATGTCTGACACGGTATCGTCACTAAGCACGCTGTATGGCTTCGACATCACGCGCCGCCGCTTTTGTCTTTTGGGCATTTTATGTTATGGAGAGTGAACGGTTAAACTGGGACTATCCGGCAACCATTGCCAGACCGCCAACTATTTTACACGATTTATCACATTCGCAATATACCCGCCGGATTTTTTTGTGAAAAAATTATTTGGTGAAATTTTGGGGTTTTCTGAAATGGGGAAAATCGCTACTATTACACGGCGTTCAATTTGGCTCTGCCCCAACGGAGTAACATTATTGTACCGCGTTGCGGTGGAGAGAGAAATGATTGTCATTACTTTTCCCGCAATTACATAACAATCACTCAACACTTTTTAATGTACAAAAAAAACGTCAGCATATTCACCGCTATCGTTTGCGTACTGTTTTTTGCGGTGCGTTGCGGGATTCTTTGCGCTCAGACAGTTGGTGATGACGCTTGGCGGTTGGTTCATACTGAGAATGGGCGCGGGTTTCCTGTCGGAGTTGATAGTGCCGATTTTCGTGTTGGGAAACAGTCGGAACGTTGGGAGTTTGAACTTGGTCGCGATGCCAATCTTATTCTCGGTCGCGGGCTTGGGGTTCCGTGTGTCATCGACGAACTTGACCCTGTCATTTGGGTTAAATCGCCGCATGTTGGAATTACTATCGGTATCCAGATTGTTCTCCCGAATACACTTGACCCGCATACCAGAAATCCCGTTACGTTTCTCGTTGCCGGTTCCAAATACACCACGCCCGACCAGTGGCAGCAACTCAACTTTCACAACTCGCAAGGTCGTAATATCCTCTACCAACTCGCCGGACAAACGGTAAAAATGTTGCGTGCCGAACGAAATGTCAACTTCGACTTTACCGGCTGCTACGCCCGTCAGCTGTTGCTCTACGTCGAAGGTAACGACACGAAAATTTCCGTCCTCATCGACGACAAAATCGAAGTCGGCGGCTATGTCCGTTTTTGGAATACGCAGTTCCTTGAACGTTACGAATATACCAATTTCACTCAACAAGTTTACGGTACCGAATCGCTAACAACGTCGCCGCCTACCGCGTCGTTACCCGCCAATGCAAACGCGAAGCCAACAACATCGGACGCGAAGCATCGTGCTTCTACTATGCGTTTCGACCCGATTAACCTCACCGAGTTCGGACTGAAAGCCGGTTCGCGGTCTGCGTTTTTGACTAGCGTTGTGAACGAGACACAGACGGGCGTTGTTACCGAGTGGAGTGCGTCAACAGTTCAAAACGGTTCGTCCGGTTATCGTCTGTTACCAACCAACAACGCCCCTAACGCGCCGTCAAGCGATCTGCCATACGTACAACCAAACGCAGTGATTGGTAACTCCTTTGGCAACGCCGCGAACCGCGTGACGACCGTTTCAAACGTCCAGCCAAACCCGATTCGTCTCGCCGCCGCCGACCCTCTCGCGGACATATCCGTCGAGTCGCCCGTGTCGGATGTTGACGAGTTGACAATTCAAATGAGCGACCAGTCAATCCGCGTGAACAATCGCGAGATTGCGGTTCGCGCTATTCGTTATCGCGGCGAGCCGTTGCGTGAACTTTGGAATCTCGGTTTTAATACCGTTTGGTTGACCGGCAAACCTACGCTCGAATTGTTACTCGAAGCACGGTCAGTCGGTATCTTCCTGATTTGTTCGCCGCCGTCGCAAACAGAACTCGCGGAGATGAGGCGAGCAACATCGGCAGGAACATCGGCAACCGGCGGGCAAACGTTACCGATAACAGACAAACTTTACGACAGCGTTCTCGCGTGGAATTTAGGCGACCAATGCGTTGGTGACGAACGAGTGCTTAACAGTTACTTTCAATGGTCGAAAGAACTCCGCAGCGTTGACCGCCGCCGCAGCCGCCCGCTCATCTGCATACCCGCGAGCGGTATCAAAGATTATAGCCGGTTCGTCGATATTCTGCTCCTCGACCGCTTGCCGTTCTTCACGTCGTTTGAACTTTCAAACTACCGTGACTGGCATACGAAGTTACTCAAAAGTCTAGCGGTTCCCGACGCTCCGTCGTGGAGTACGATTCAAACGCAGCCCGACCAGCGAATGGAATTACAGTGGCAACTTTTCTCCGGCAGTAACGGTGTTGCTCCGGTTGTGACTTACGAACAGATGAAGATTCTCGTTCAAACGGCGATTACGTCAGGCAGTCACGGTTTGCTCTTTGAGTCGGACACGCCGCTCACCGCAAACGACCCCGCGACCGCGTACCGGCGGCTCGCTCTCGAACTTATTAACCGTGAACTCGATTTGATTGAAGAATGGTTTTCAAAAGGGAAAACGGTTGCGATATTGAAGTCGAACCGCGCAAATATCGCGACTGCGGTATTGCAGACGAACCGTTCGCGGTTGTTGTTACCGTTATTCGACGATACGAATTTACAACACGCGGTCGGCGCGGCGACGGCAGGTAACGTTCGATACGTTGTGCCGGGAGTGCCGGACGATTACGATGCGTACCAACTTGTTCCGGGCGGTATTCGTCCGCTTGACACGGAGCGGGTTGCGGGCGGTACGCGGATTATTCTCGACGAGGCGAACATAAATTCGGTTGTGTTCTTCACGAGTAATCCAGAGATACGGAGTGCGATTGAGTTGCGGGCGCGTAATCTTGGTGCGAGAATGGCGAGTATTGCGATTGAACTTTCGCGTCAGCAGCGTTCAACGTTCGAGACTACGTTCGGTTCGTTGCGGCGTTTGCAACAGACGGGCGGGATACCGGAACGCGATAAGGTGCCGTTGATTGGTATGGAAGAACAGGAATCGTTGTTACGTTTGACGCAGACGGATATTGACCGTTGCGCGTGGTTTTTTGAACGCGGCGATTTTGCGTCGGCGTTTTTGCAAGCGGAGAAGGCGACTCGCGGTGTTCGTGTTGCGGCACGCGATTTGTGGACGCACGCGATACGTTTTGACTTGCAACCAATGATGACACCGGTCTCGTTGTCATACCACAACTTGCCCGCGTTCATCGAAACATATAACAGGGCGATAGGTGCGGTACGTGAACAGAACCGGTTGATAAGCGGAACTGCGGAAAACTTAACACAGTGGGATAGCGAGTGGTTGACATCAACACACAAAGTTGACGGTGTAACCGCAGAGGCAAACTTGACGACAGACGCGGCGCGGTCGGGACTGGGCGGTATCTGTTTGGAAGTAAAACCGACGGACACACAAAAGCCGATTGGGTATGTCGAAACGGCACCGATTTGGATGTCGTTACGTCAAGGTGTGCAAGTGAAGGCGGGCGAGATGATTTGTGTAACGGGCTGGTTAAACGTCAAGGAACCGATAACGGGCTCGCACGACGGAGTAATGATATACGACAATATCGGCGGAGCGGCGTTAGCGTTACGTTTTGCAAACACGCAGGGCTGGCGAAACTTCGCGTTCTACCGGATAGCTCCAAGCGACACGCAACTGGAACTAACAATGTCGGTCTGCGGATTCGGAAAAGCATACTTCGATGACATAGAAATAACGTCAGTAAAATTCCGTCCCAACACAACACCAATCCCAACTCCGCCGCCAACAAACGTACCATACTGGCAACGTCTGAACCCGTTACAACTTATACCGCAGAACTGGGGTAGAGGGCAGTAGGATGGATTTCACGTGAAGCGCAGGTGTCTCGGTTACTTTTTCAGAATAATCCGTTCATTCTCGCCAAAGGATTGCGTTTTCGTTTGCCCGTCAATCGTGTAAGTGATCCAAAGGGATTTTCTTACGCCGGTTTGCGGGTCGCCGAAC
>JAITST010000493.1 GCA_031287585.1 Planctomycetaceae bacterium
ATGGGCGACGAAACGTTGCGGACGATTGGAATACATCGCGCGAACTTCTGGATTGGGATGCGAAATTTGACTAACAATATGTGCAGGTGCGTCTGCTTGACCGGCGCAAAATAGGGAGACACTGCGCCCGCACTCTGCCCAAACCGCTTAATTCAAGCGGTTTTGAGGAAAACGGGGGGGGAAAATTGCAGCATTTTTTGAAATTTTGTCAACTTTTCGAACGAGGGGAGCGTTTGAGTCAAGAATTTTTATATTTAGTGGGTTGTTAGAAGTTGCCTTATAGTTATGATTGCTACCGAATACTATGACAGTTTCAAGACTCGAAGATGATACAGTGTACGGTTCTGTAAAGTTAGTCTGTCATTGCGAACAGTCATTAGGTTCTGGTGTTTGACACATAGCGCGAATCGGCGATTTGTTTTTAGCACAAATTACTTGCGTAATTTCATCTTCGCCAACAAGTTGAATACCTCCAATCATCAGAAAAGTTAAAACTAAACCAGAAAGCACAAACAACAGTAAGCAATAGTTAGTTTTCATAATGGCTCCTTTATACGAGGAGGTGAACAAAACAATGTCGGCGGAAACGTTACACACCGGCACAAACACCATGTCATTTTAAAGCCACTATATCCATTTTCTCAAAAACAGGACTAGCGAACAGTCTGACAGTGTAACACAGTGGATTTATCTGTCAAGCCCCTCCTGAAAATCTTTTTTATCAATATGATAAACCCAAATAGAATAACCTATCATACAAGCAGGTTTTTCTTCTTTAAGCCAATCATACCACTCATTTTTATCATACAAGTCGTTTACTCCTATAACTATCCAACCACTTGTTGGCTCGTATGGGATATTTCCATCGCTCATTATTCCGAATTTTTCGAGATGTGTTGAAGGTGTATAATGGTTTTGCGTCGGGATTTTTTGTTATCCAGTCTTTTAACTTGTACAAGTCTTGCCCCCAATCAATGTTACTGCCTGACAGACATCTATGCCAATTATCGGGTGAACCAGCCAGTTCATTAAAATATGATATCGAACACGGATAACGGTACATATTGCTAAAAACCATCCAGATGATAATTACCGATATGGATACTGTAAAAATGTTGCTTCGATTTATTGTGTATGCAGATTTACTCGCCAAGATATAGAGTAACGGTAGTATTGGAATGATATATCGTGAATGAACCGCAAAACCAGTTTGGCTGCTAACAAAACCTAAAAAGTATAATACTGATATAGCAACAATCATATCATTTTGGTAAAACCTTTTTACAATACCAACAAACAATAGTTGTAACTAATGCTATTGCCAACAAACACCAAGTACCTAACGGCTCCTTAACTAACAAAGCATATCCGTAATACCACCACCAACCGTGATTCGATCATTGACCGCGCATACGAATCCATTCCACAATCGAAATCAAATTTTTGCGTATCAATCCCATTCACAAAATCTTTTGGCAACGGAACAGGAGTATAGCAAAAAATACTATTGGCAAAACGATTGTCAGGTATAACTCTACTATCAGATAATTGTTTTCCTGATAACGTTGTACTATAGAACCTATATGTACCCAACTGTTGGGGTGAACCGTCAAAAAAATATCCCGCGTTAATGGTTGAGATTCCCAGAAAAATGATAGTAAATAATTGCTCCGCAATAGAAAGTATAATTTCTCTTTTACAACGAAAAAATAAAATACCTCCAATTACTATCCAGAGTGGGAAAACGATAATCCAAGTCAATTTCGTAAGAGACATAGGACCAAGACAAATACCCGCAATTATTGCCTTATCCCATTTTGGGTTTTTCAACCAGTTCCACAAAAAATACAAACCAACAATTCCCATTGACGCGGCAGCAACATCGGGACATATTGTTGCCCCCCAACCAAGAATATATGGAGAGAATGTCCAAAGTATCAGAAAAATTATGCATGACCGTTCGCAATACAATTCAGACGTAAAACGAAATCCAACGTAACCACCAATCAAAACGTATGGAATGCAAAACATACGGGTAATAAAAACATAGAACCGCAAATTTTCAAATTCATTCGCTTCGATAAAATCATTACCAAGTTTCCACTCGCTACGAACGAGCTGACTTGCAGAACAACCGCTCAAATCGTATATTGGCTTGCAGAACAAAACAAGTGGAATACCAGCAACGATACGAACAAGCGGAGGATTTACAGTGAATACGTCAATTTTTCCAGTATTCAAAAAGTAAACGGTTGCGCCAATATGACTAATCTCGGTACGATTCGGACTTGTTGACCAAGACAGATGTATGAGTAACACCGCTTGAATTAGAAGTAAAGCCGTTAGAATTACCTTGTAAGAACATTTCATATCGATGATTGTTATTGCGTTAAGTAGTTTTGCTGAACGACTTACGGACGAACCCGTGAGTATCCCGCATCAACAACCTTAACAAATTATATCACGTTCAAAGTCCACAAATTGAGTCCCAAGAAAGAAGATAGTTACCAACTTCAACGGCGGCAAATTAACCGCCGACAGCAGAGTATTCCCCTTCGTTCTCTCGACGACAACCCCAACACCACCCGCCGCTCTACTCGTTTCACTTGTTCTTGCTCACTGCCAGCAGTACAATTTTTACACGATGTGTTATCGGAACTGTCACTTCTTCCGTTTCTTATCCTTCACCTTTTTCGTACCGCCCAGTTTTTGCTGTTCGCTTGCCTTCTCGTTTACCTCACGCCATATCCGTTTTAAGAATCCTTCTTCTTTTTGCTGCGTTGGTTCTTTGTGTTGACGTTCGCGTTTGGGTGGTTTTTGATGTATCGGTTTTTCTTGTACAGGCTTCTGCGGTTCTACCTCCACGTCAATTACCTGTTCACTAACAGTATCGCCACTGCTCGTTGGTTTCTTTGTCGGTAAGAACCATCGTTCCGCAACCGCCCACGATGTTGAAATTATAAAGTAAATGCACAACCCGCTCGGCATCTTGAAAAAGAAAAATCCCATAATCGGCATCATCCAGTTCATCATCCGATACTGCATCATCGCTTGTTCGTTACTTGGGTCGGGCTTCGGCATCGCCACTCGTTGCTGTACCACGAACAAAATTACAGTCAAAATCGGTAACAGATTAAAATATGGTCCGAGATAAAACATTCCTTGTCCGGTATTAAACGATGTCAAGCCGAGCCAATTCCAAAAATCGCCCCAGTAAAAAAGCATATCCGGCGCGGACAAATTACCGCACCAGCGGAACGAGTTCGAGAAAAGCGAAACGCCGTAAAGTTCCACGTCAACAGACAACGCCTTATACAACGCAACAAAAATCGGCAACTGAATAAAAAGCCCCAGACATCCTCCGAACGGATTATAATTATGCTTCTTCCAAAGTTCACGTTGAGCGTTCATCATATTCTTCGGGTCGTCCTTGTACTTCAATTTCAGTTTCTCAATTTCCGGCTGCAACTCCTGCATCTTAATCGTGCTTTTCGCCTGACTGATACTCAGCCGCAACATCCCAAGCCGTACAACAACCGTCAACAAAATAATCGATAAGCCGTAGTTCAAACCAAAACTATGAAAGAAGTGCAGCACCGCTAGCAACAATTTCACAATCCACGAAAACCAACCGTAAGACAGCGTATTCTGCAAACCGTACTTAGTAAGTACAGTCGGATCTTTTGGTCCC
>JAITST010000497.1 GCA_031287585.1 Planctomycetaceae bacterium
AAAATTATCAAAACAACAATCGGGAATGTTATTTTTGCGTTTTCGATTGGTATTCCGCTAACGGTATTAACATTTTGGGCAGCTGGTTACGCCCGTGAATTTAACCCATACCTAATTCCGATTTTGTTTGGTGGAATCTGGTTGTTATGTGATTATTTTAAGATGGGGTCACTAACGCTGTTCATTTATATTTTTTATACTTTTTTGTTTATTAGAAATAAGTATTATGGAAGCGTTGCGATTCTATGTATCCATAATATTCCGTTGGCGATTGCAGCATTATTTATGAATTATCCGCACGGTGTTCCACAATCTCAATCATTTTTCAAATTGATGAATCCCGTGTATAATCTTTATGCTCTTCCCACTATTTTGTTGTACTTTGCATATAACCTTTTTTTATTGTTTCACATATTCAGAAATTTTTATGTAAAATCCGATGGTGACTCAAACATTGCCAATAATCTATTATACTATAATCGTTACAGCGTAATAAAATACGGATGTATCGCAACTGTTTTGGTCGTTGTTTTAACATGGTTTATCTCGTTGTGTTACGTGTGGCTCCTATATCATAACAATGTACTTTTCAAATGACTTCTATGGAATTAGATAACTATAATTCATGAACCTGTCAATTGAATCACATAGAGGGTGAAGAATATGGACAATAAATCGCTCGTTGCTCAGATCAAAAAATCGTTTTTTGAAATTATCCTCTCGCTTATCATTGGGAATCATCTCGGATGGTTAGGATTGGGAATATCGGAAGCCAGTGTTATTCCACGATTATTCATTTTAGGAGGTGTGGGATATGCCATTTATGTTCCTATGTTCAGAATTTGGGTACCATTGATATTCTGTATTGGTGCGTATATCGTTATCCGATTTCGGTTGCGGGGAATAATTTTTATCATAATCTATCACTATACATCCATTTTGATTGTTATGATAACTACCAATTTCTTTCTACAAGTACATAAGGAAATCAATTCTATGATTAATGAACCTTTGGCTCTATTGTATATCCCACTATCTCTAATGTTTGAAATAATTCCAACGCTTCTTTATAATGTATTTTTGTTTTACCTTTTGTATTATTACATCCGTCAATCATTAAGGGAAAAGAGATTACAAAATGAATCAAACGCTAATTGTTAAAAATAAACGATTGGATGTTTGTGAAGGTTTAGTCAAATGTCAGACACAATAAAAATTATCAAAACAACAATCGGGAATGTTATTATTCCACTGGTGATAGTGTATTACATTTCTTACATTCCTTGTCACCAATGAGGAAAATAGTAATGGGTATTATTTCCATACCTGCAGTTTTATTGTTTATTATTTACAATACTGTTTTACTGGTTTGTTTGTTCAAGGATTTTTATGTGAAAAATGACGGTCAAGCAAATGTCAATGAGAATTTATGGTTCAAAAATCGTTATGAAGTGGTAAAATATGTATGGTTGGCATCGTTCGTTGCCATTATAATATTGTTAATACTTTTTTCGTCAATTGTGTTTATTTTGGCATTCCCTATTTTGATTGGTGGACCCTAATGCCTGACTTCAAACAACAATTTGGTTACGGCTGTCACTAGAAGCATTTTATTATCTTATGGAACACAACAATCCCCACAACACTTCCTCCGCGTCTATCAACGACACGTATCAGTCTGCAATCGCTTTGCATCGCAACGGTGACTTTGCGGGTGCTGAACGCGGTTATCGTTTTGTGTTGGAGCGTGAGCCGCTTCATGCCGGGGCTTTGCATTTTCTTGGTATGTTATTTTTTGCTCGTCAGCAGTTTACTGAAGCGTTGTTGTTTTTGGAGAAAGCGTTGCAACTTCGTGATGGTAACGCTGTTTATCACAACAACTACGGCGTTGTTCTCAAAGCGTTGGGGCGTTTGGATGATGCTGAGAACGCTTTTCGCAAGGCAATTACTCTTACGCCCGATTACGCCGACGCTCATTCAAATCTTGGCAGCGTTCGTTTGATTCGTAACGACATTAAACAAGCCGAACTCGAATTGGAAACAGCGTTAAAACTTCAACCCGCTCACAGCGACGCTTGTGCTCACCTTTGCGAGTTACGTTTTCGTCAGGGAAACATCTTTGCCGCGAACGAACAATTCGACACCGCAAACCGTGCGTTCAACCAAGCCGCGTCGTTACCGCGCGGTCAGAAACTTTGGCGTTTGAAACCGCTTGGGTTTTGTCCGTCAGTTTTTCCAAGCGAAGATTCGATTGAACAATACTGGAGCAAACTCAACGACTCGCTCGACGACGCTTTACAACATCCCGTAACGATTCAATGTGAGATGTTGCCGCGTGACGGTTTTACGCCGTCGTTCAATTTACCGCATCAGGGAAAGTGTTGCCGTGAAGTCAAGGAAAAATTTTCGCGGCTCTTTGAGAATGCGTTCGATTACAATAATTCCAACAGTAATTCCAATCGTCCGACACTCAACAAAACACAACGCAATCATTCGCGTATTCGTGTCGGGTTCGTTGTTACGGCGGGACATCATCGCGGCTTCCTTCGTGTTCACAGTCATCTTCTCGCAAATCTTGACGCAACAAAGTTCGAGGTTATGTTCTTGTGTCCGCAACTGATTCTCGAACAATGTCGTCAAACGATTAAGAGTGACACGATTCGCTATGTCGGTTTTCCTGACAATTTTGGTGTAACGATTAAAATACTTCGCGAGACGCAGTGTGATATTTTGTATCACTGGAAAGTTGGCGGCGGCACGCTCGATTATTTTCTCGCGATGGCGAAGACGGCACCGATTCAGTGTACGTCTTACGGTTCGCACGGCACAAGCGGCGTGACGGCGATAGACTACTATATTTCGACAACGCAACTTGAACCGCAAAGTTCACAGAGTCAATATACTGAACAACTCGTGTTGCTCAATTCGTATCCGACAACGCATCCGCACGAATCGGCTATACAACCTGTGCCGCGCGGTGAACTCGGTTTGCCGGAACGGGTTGCGTTGTACTTCTGTCCGCATCGGCTCCCGAAGTATCATCCGAGTTTCGACGCATACTTACGACTGATTCTCGAAACCGATACGACTGGTTACATTATGATTTGCACGGGCAAAAAGAAACCGCTAACGGATTTTTTTGTCGAACGATTACGAAGAGCGTTAGGTACGGAATTGTTCAAACGAGTTTGCATACTTCCGCAGTTGCCGTTAGAGTTGTATCGTAAACATTTGTCGGTAGCAACGTGCGTACTGGATTCGCCGGTTTACGCGGGCGACCTGACAACGCACGACGCACTATGTCAGGGCGTTCCGGTAGTAACGCAAGACGGCAACTTGCTAGTTCAACGTTACACATCAGGATTATATCGAACAATGGAAATGGAATCGCTAATAGCAACCAACATCCAAGAGTACGTTCAAACAGCGATAAAACTAGGAACCGACCCGGACTACCGCGAAACAATCAGCAGGCAAATAAAAGAACGAAACCGCTACATATTCTCACCCCAAAACACGGTGACAGACTATGAAAAATTCTCTGAACAGGCGTGTGAGGTGTGGTGAGAGTATGTAATGTTATACCGAATACGGTTGAAAATTGCTTATTTTCAACCGTGTTCGGTATAGATTTACTTCTTCGCTACATTCCCACCAGTTGCGGGAACGTTTACAATGTTTTATAATCACGCAACCGTAATCGGCGTATGCGGTTGCGGTTTTACTAAAATGTTGAAATCATAACAAATCACATAATTGGAAAGACACAATGACACGCAACGAAGATTTTTCTGGAATGTCGGTTGCCATTATTACTCCGTTCAGGAACGGTGCGGTTGATTATGCGGCTTTGCAGCAGCAGATTCAGTTTCAGATTGATGCCGGTTCGACGGCTGTTGTTCCGGCGGGTACTACCGGAGAATCGCCGACGTTATCGGTTGACGAACACAAGAAGGTGTTGCAGGCGGTTGTCGAGGCGGCAGGCGGTAAGATAAAAGTTATGGCTGGAACAGGTGCAAATAGTACCGAAGAGGCGGTCTCGTTGACAAGTTTCGCGAAGTCAATCGGAGCCGATGCCGCGTTGCTCGTCGCGCCGTATTACAACAAGCCCGCACAGGAAGGGTTCTACCAACACTACAAAGCGATTGCGGTTGCCGTTGATTTGCCGCTCTGTATTTACAACATCCCCGGTCGAACCGGTAAGAATATTGAGCCGTCAACTATCATCCGTCTCGCAAACGACTTCCGCAATATCACGATGGTCAAGGAGGCAACTGGTTTGATGGACCAAACGTCGGCAATTATCGCGAAGACCGACCTGACGGTGTTGAGCGGTGACGACAGTTTGACGTTGCCGCTGTTGTCGCTTGGCGCACGCGGTGTCGTGTCGGTTGTTGGTAACTTTGTACCGAAGGATATGATTGCGTTGTGTAAGGCGGTTGACAACAAAGATTACGAGACCGCAAAAAAACTGCATTACAAGTTGTACCCGCTCTGCCGTGATATGCTCTCACTCTCGACAAACCCGATACCGGTAAAAGCCGCGATGAAACTGCTCGGACGCGATACCGGCGAACTGCGTCTGCCAATGACACCGCTCGACGCAAGTGACGAAGCAAAATTGCGAACGACGCTGACGGAGTACGGAGTGTTGTGATTATACTTGTCACGATTAAAAATTACTCCCAATCACATGTTGCCGCGAACCTACTAATGTTTTAATGAATGATAACACTCGGTTTACCAATGAATTTGTGGAATCAAAACCTTATTTTTACAAAAGCACATTAGTAGTAATGTGCTTTTCGTCTCGCCTGAACTCGCCAGATTTTTCTGTATTTCCAGCAACACCGTAAGTAGTAAGTAGTTTTTTAGAAATTGCCTCATATCTTATTCAGAAATTCGACAATCACTTCCGCCGTGTTTTGTGGTGATTCTATCGGCGGTAGGTGAGCGGCGTTTGGGATTTCTTTGGACTCTGATTGTTTTGCTGTTTTTGTTATTGATTGCATTGTTGCCGGCGGTGTTAGTTTGTCTTCTTTGCCTGCCATTGTTAGGATTGGGATATTCAATTCTGTTATTACTTTTGTTGTGTCTTGACGGGTTGCCATTCCTCTTGCTGCCGCCGCTAGTCCTGTTGGTGATTGAGATTGCATCATTGTTTTTACACGTTTTACTATTTCCGGTTTTTCTGACAATGTTGTCGGTGAAAGTATATTGGGCAACATATTTTTTGTTAGGTTTTCTACTGTTTCGTTACCGCTATCTAACGACGCAGCCAACTTTATACGGTTTTCGGCTGCTGTTGCGGTGTCCGGTTCTAACTTTGTATCACAGAGTATCAGGGCTGCGAGACGATTTCCGTAGCCGCGCGCGAATGCGCTCGCTACGTAGCCGCCCATTGATAGACCGCAAAGTATTATTTTGTCTTTGATTGCCAGAGCGTCCAGCAGTTGGCTTATGTCGGCGGCGAATTGTTCCATTGTTGTTGTACTGCCGATTGCCTGAACTCCGCTTCTTCCGAAACCGCGTAAGTCTGGAACGATATACCTGTATTGACTTAATGATTTATTTTCGTTACACTGTCTTGTTAGCGCGGCACAGAGGTCGAGCCACATCGTCCGGTCAAACGGAAAGCCGTGAAGGAACACGATATTGCGTGTGGCGGCACTTTTACCGGTTTTGCCTTCGATGACAGCGAGATTTGTGTCGGCGAGTTGGTAGGTTTTCATTTTTAGTAGGAAATGGTTAATGAACAATTTTGTTGCGCACGGAGTTCACAGGGAAAAACAACGTTCAATAAAAAATAACAACGAAAATTATCGTTTTATGTTTCCTACCCCTGTGCGCAACCTAACTATTATTGTGTAATCATTCTGGATAACAAAACTAACGGAGATATATTGTATGGAACGAAGAACATTTTTGCAATATGGTGCGATGCTGTCGGCTTCGCTCATTGCTGGCACTGCCAACGCACAGTTTCAGTTTGAGAATCCTGATGAGACGCAGACCGACGCGGGACCTCGTCTTGGTGAATCGAAAACGCAACGTTGGAAAACCGGTATAAAGTTTTTCGCTAACAATGCCGCTATCGACGGTGTGCGGATCGCTGCGCCGATACCGCTTGATTGGTTTGAGCAACGTACACAAATTGTCGAAGAACATACCGAGCCGGGTTTTAAGTTGACTTATGA
>JAITST010000512.1 GCA_031287585.1 Planctomycetaceae bacterium
CCTTCAACAACTCGCGCAACATTTTTCTCCGGCGTTTCACCGAGAATACAGATTGCGGCGTAACAGCTCGGCTCGTTGAACATTTCGGGACGATTCTTGATTGAAACGTGAGAAATCGCTCCCGTTCCTTCGATGCAGAACATCCCGGAACCGAGACCGCCAATGGGAAACGCAATCCGATTCAGATTCGCCCCCGTGTATTCAATAATGTTTTTTTCCTGCGCCGATACCAGACCAGTGAATAATAACACAGCAATAAAGGCAATGTTTTTCATGTTTAATACGTTTGTTAAATTATTGATTTTTAATGCCCCAATGACATTCGCCCCGTCGTTATATCCTGTTGAAATCACTTTTTCAAGAAAAATCGCCCGTCGAATAATTAGTAAAATACTCCGTAGGTGCTTTTGCCCGCATTTTCCATCTATCTACCAATCTCAATCAATTAGTAGGCAATTTGTCCTTCCATTTATTACGAACGATTCTCTGTTGCTTTATGCGGCGTTACCTGCCGTTGCGATAACATCTCAATACTTCACATCCAACATATACAATCCGTGCGGCGGTGCTGTTACTCCTGCTTGAGTTCGGTCGCGGGAGTTTAGGATTGTTTGCATACGTTGGATTTTCTCTGTTCTTGTCGTTATATTGTTTTGTTTTGTTACCGCTGATATTTTACTTAACGTTCCTACTATTGTCCTCACCATATTGTACAGAAAACCGTCCGCCTCGATTTCAAATACTATCAACGAACGGTTGCTCGCCGTTTGCCATACCCCGAAATTTTCTGTTCGCTCTACTTTGATGCCGCTTACTGTTCTCACTGTTGTATCACGCGGCGAGCCGCTTGTTTGGAACGCGGCGAAGTCGTGGGTGCCTAACAATTGCGACGCGGCTTCACGCATTAAGTCCACGTCCAATTTTTTTTGACACTGCCACACATACTGGCGTAAGAACGGAAACGGTGTCCACGCGTCGTCGATTATGTAGCGGTAACGTTTACCAATTACGTCGCGTATCGGATGAAACGATAGCGGTACTTCCACCGCGTTCCAGATTCGGATTGTCGGCGGCAGAAACGCATTTAGTGCTGTGCAGATTATCTCCGGTTTGTAGTCGCGTGTTGTCGAAAACGTTGCGACTTGTTTCAACGCGTGAACACCTTTGTCCGTTCGCCCCGAACCGAGTATGCGAACCGGATGATGTAACAAACGTTCTAACGCTGTCTCAATACAACCTTGAACAGTCGGCAACGGTCGGCTGCGCGGCTGCGTTTTTGTTATCGCCGTGTCCTGCTGTACTTGCCAACCGTGAAAATCACTGCCGTCATAAGCCAGTTCCAACTTTATGCGGCGTTTCGTTAGTTCACTCGCATTAACGTTATCGTTGTCGTTCATCATCAAACTCCAAGCAACGGCAAGATACCCGCGATATTTGATATCTCGTTGAAACGCGGATGACCATACGGCGGGCTTGCGATTTCGTGTTCCCACATCACCGGAAACGGAACGTAAACTCCGTAACCGCCGATTTCGAGTACGGGTATAATGTCGGACTTGACAGAATTACCAATCATAAGAAATTGTTCCGGTTTGATACCAAGATACGTGACTAATTTTTGGTAGTCGGCGGGCGTTTTCTGTATCAGCACTTCGACGTGGTCAAAGTAATTCGCTAAACCGGACTTGTCAAGTTTCCGTTGCTGGTCGAGCAAGTCGCCTTTGGTAACGATGATGAGACGGTAACGATGCCGCAATTTTTCAAGCGTGTCCGTGACACCGGAAAGCAACTCAATCGGAAAACGAACAAGCCAACGCCCGATGTCGAGTATTTCGCGTATCTGCTTCGGTTGGATGTTGCCGCCGCCGATTCGTAACGCCGCGTCAATGAGTGATAACGTGAACGATTTCACACCGTAACCGTAGTCACCAAGATTTTCGAGTATAACATCAAACATAATCCGCTTGAGCGGCTCGTATTCCCCGAACTCGCCAACAACCCGCAGAAACCGCTCCTCCGCCTCGTAAAAAAAACTTTCAGTTGACCAAAGCGTATCGTCAGCGTCAAAACCGATTACAGTTATTTGTTGCATAAAAGTTTATTGGGGAAAATGGTGTTGTGTACCAGTCACGGTTTGGAGCAATGTTCACTTTTTGTTAAAGAAACCAATAATGTTTTTCCTTTGAACCCAAATAAAAAACAACACGAGAACAATTAAGTTGAACACAAGTAATAGGTATCCCAATGTATTTGATTTCTGCGGCAACGGCGGATATTGCGGTGATATTTTAGACGCTTTACTTGCGTCATTCTGCGGAGGATTTTTGAATTTCTCTAAGTATGTCAATGCTTCTTCGGCGGCTTGCTCATACCGTGTTCCTTTACAACGTTTAATCAAGTCTTGAACAATTGATTCGGCTTGATTAGCATTGTCAATCATTTGCTTACGATATAAATTCATTCTTTCTTCATCAACCAACCCCGACATAACCGCATCTTTATTTATAACGAGGTAAAAAAGGTTTAATCGTGCTTGTAATAATTGTTCTGCATTACTGTCTTGGTATTTACCAATAAATTCCTCAAGTATTTCTTTTGCTCTTGTATGGTTTGCAGATTCCTCTTCCGGAGTTTTGTTAACAGCACTCAAATTAAATGTAGCATAAATCTCGTACATATTTCTGTAAGCGGCGGCAACTGATTCAAAATTCTTAGCATATAAATCAATAAAGTCCCTCAAAACTTTAACCGCTGCTTCTTTACCAACCAGGTTAGAAACTATTTTACTTTTCAATCGAAATGAATCGTCTAATATCATATAGGCATTTGAGAAATCAAAATCGGTTCTACTTGCGTCATCAATAATTTGGTCAACAAACTTTTCCGCTTGCGTATCATCTTCAATTGTATGATAAATTTTTGCCAATAAAAATATCGCGTAATACTTCAATTTACGGCTAGATTTTGGATTATTTACAGCGTCCTGACAATGCTTAATTAGGGGTACGTAGAGTTTTTTGTCAGTTTGATTGTTTGTTTGTAAATTTTCGTAACTGTTTGCTATACTGCTAATAAATTTTCGCCCGTTATCATCTTCACGCTTGTACACAACCAACCGTTTTGCGAACGGTGTGTATTGTTCACTTGTTATCAGGTTTAACGATCGCCATTGTTCAAGAGTATGAAGTATTGTAAGTGTAGAGATAGAATCAGGATGCTTTATACAGAGATTCTCAGCAAGTCTTATTATTTCGGGGTAATTTCTATTTTGAACATTGTTTGGCAAAATCAGGTTATCTATTTCCGCATACAAAACTTCAGAATCCATCTTTCTTTTATTAATAGATTCATCTGTATCACCACAAAATCCAGCGATTCCGCATAAAAGCAGAATTGCAATTGTGTAATTGATTACCCGCATTATCTTCGCTCCTCATCAAATCGTTTCAAGTCGAAACTACAAAACACAACAACGCATCACAACCGCAACAAACATATTACGAAAACGTCTCAACAAACACAACAACCTGCTTCGGTCCGTGTACTCCTAACACCAGAATTTTTTCTATGTCGGCGGTTCGGCTGGGACCTGTTACTATTACAAATTCGCCAGCGGTTGCGGTTTTCCAGCGAGGTAGAAATTCTTGCCACGCTTGCGGCAAGTGTTCCCTCAACGATGTTGCTTTCGCGACTATTACGCAGAGCGGCGGCATATAGATTAAACGGCGGTCATTTGATGTTGGCGCGGATATTACACAACTTCCAGTGTCCGCTAACAGGTATTCCGGTGTTAGGATTCCCGCGTCGAGTTTTGACATACCGCTCGCGTCGGCTTCGTCGGTTGATGAGAAAAACAGTTCGGTACTGTAATGTTCGGTAACACGTTCCGCGACACTTTTCGCCGCTTCCGTTCCCAGTACGCCAACACGTTTGACACCGTTCTCACGTAACAAGTTTGCAACTTGTACCGCCGTTTCGTCCGGTTTGTCAACAAACACACAACGCCCCGCAACAGATGTCAGCGACTCCGCGAACGTCTGCCGCAACTGTTCCGTCGGCACGTCATTAACCGCCCAAACTTCCGGCACCGGCGGCAACTCCGGCTTTGTTGACGTATTCAAATCGGCGAGCGATTGTTTTACCGTTTTCAAAAATTCTGCTTTTGTCGTCATACAGTCTCCTCGTTTTGTTTCTCGTTTGGTTCGTAATTAAACGGAACGACTTTACCAGTTCCCCAAAGTTCTTCAAGTGCGTAGTATCCGCGTTTTTCCGGCTCAAATAGGTGAACAACGATGTCACCGTAGTCGAGTGCTATCCACATACTTTCCTGATAACCGGATATGCTGATGCGGCGGTCGCCGAGATTTTTTTCAAACGCCGCGTCAATTTCTTCGCTAATCGCGTGCATCTGCCGTCGGCTCGTCCCGCTCGCGATGACGAAAAAATCGAAAGTCGGAGTCACGCCGCGCAAGTCCATAATCACAACGTTTCGTCCGTTATTTTCAGCCGCGATTTTCGCCGCGATTTTTGCACGTTCGAGTGACGTTGGCAGTTTTGGTTTTTGTTTTGTAGTCAATGTTGTATTGTAATTATTTGTATCAAGGTTGGTTTAGTAATTGGCTTTATTGCCCCCCTTTATGGGACAATGTGAGCAATGCCGTTTTTCGATTGGCTAAAACGATTCTTTCTCTGACGGAAATACTCCGTTTCTGACTTCATCCGCGTAACTGCTTACCGCCGTGTGTATCGTTTGCGCGACTGGTGCGTAAACTTTGCTGTGGCGGGTTGGTTTACCGAAACCTAGTATGTCGTGCAGTACCAACACTTGTCCGTCGCAGCCGTTACCGCTCCCGATTCCGATTGTTGATATTTTCAATCTTTTACTGACTTCGGCAGCCAGTTCCGCTGGAACATATTCTATCACCACCGCGAACGCACCCGCGTTTTCAATTGCTTCCGCGTCGGCTAACAACGCCTCGCGGTCGCGTTGTACCGTGAACTTACCGTAACAATTGATATTCTGCGGCAACAAACCGCAATGCCCAATCACCGGTATTCCCGCGTCAACAACCGCACGAATAACGTCCGCTCGTTTCGTACCGCCTTCGATTTTCACCGCACCCGCGCCGGTCTGTTTCAATATCTTCGCCGCCGCCTTCACCGCCGTCTTTGCCCCGCTCTGCGCGTATGGAAACGGCAGGTCAGCAACAACCAACGCCCGTTCTACCGCCCGAACAACCATCTCCGTGTGATAAATCATCTCGTCAAGAGTGACCGGCAATGTCGTTCCCTTCCCCTGAACAACATTCCCCAACGAGTCGCCGACAAGCACAATATCAACACCAGCCGTGTCAACAATTTTAGCACAAGCCCAATCGTAAGCGGTCAAAGCAACAACCTTACGCCCCTGCTCCTTAAACGCACGGACGTTGAGAACGGTAAATTTGCTGTTAGTATCTGTCGGCATAGTTGAACGGATGAAGTAACCAATGGTGTATGTTGAAACGAAAGTAATATGATAACGGTATAACGAATGTTTCGCAAGAGGGGTGCGTTATTTTTTTTGATGTTGAAAATCAGTTATACAAGATTCACGAACTCAACGACTTTGCAAAATCATTTTTCACAGGTAGGTAAGGGTAGTTTTTTGGTTTCACTAAAACATCAGTAGTTGTGTGTCTTATGTTTTTCTCAAATAAGGTTTGCTCACGACAACTTCATGATGCCGTATTTTACGCATATTTACCATCTTGAATTTTGAGAAAGTGCAGTTTCCATCCAACGTGTAAAAAATTACAGGCGATATGTTACAGGTTATTATAAACAGTAAA
>JAITST010000537.1 GCA_031287585.1 Planctomycetaceae bacterium
CTTGTGATTTTCTTGGAAACAAATTAAAAGATAAATTTATTTTGTTTTCAGAACTTTCACATACTATTGATTGTAAGGCGTTAAATTTTACCTTATATGGAGATGATTTAGTTGGTGTAATGTTCGGAAAAGTTTTTGGACATATACAACAAAGCAATGAACGAGTTTATATAATCGCAATTACTTAACAACGCAAAAAGTGTATTGAAGAAAAGCGTAAGGGGCGAACGTGCAACACAAAAATGCTAACGAAACCACCAACCACTTCATAAGTCAAACAAATCACGTAAGCCCAAGTTTTAACGTCAATGTAAAATCAAAAAAACATATCTTATTCCACCCCATTCCGCGTCCAGCTTTTGCAGACCAGTGCTGTCCACCGCTTATGTCATACACAATCTACCCCTAATTGACACTTTTGTTTTCCTGCTGTATAATCGTCTTCATAAATTCGCTGAAACTCGGGTAGGTGTTTACTCGTGTCGGCGGATAATCTCAATTATCGAAAGGACAAGAGTGTCATGGCATTCGTTTGGTCAAAAGACATTGAAACAGGTAACACTATCATTGACGGTGAACACAAGGAATTGATTAAGGCAATCAATGATATGTTAGAAGCGTGTCTGGCAGGACATGGACGCGAGCAGTTGGCGAAGACAGTTGATTTTCTGGAATCGTACACCGCTAAACATTTCAGTCACGAGGAAGAACTGCAAGTCAAGTATGGCTATCCCGACCACCAGAATCATCACAAACTTCACGAAGGTTTCAAGAAGTTTGTTCACGATGTTTCGGTCGAATCGAAAACCGTACCGTCAACAACGTTGGTCGGGAAAGTAACTCATGGTATCGGCGATTGGCTGGTAGGTCACATCAAAGCGGAAGACACCAAAGTCGCGGCACACATTAAGAGCAAGGTAACGTGATTGGTTAAATCTGATTATTGTTTTTTGTAGGTGGAGTTACATTATTAACCTACCTTTTGCTGTTTCATTTCCAGTTTAATTTATTCAAACTGGGAATGAAACACGGTAAGTTGAATTGCGAAAGGCATCTTCTAATAACCCGCATCAAAGCAGCAAACCCGTACCTCTTTACATCTCTGTTTGAACCAGTTAGAATGGTTGGCTGTTTGTTCGGTATTTTGTTTCTTTCTCAACTAACTCTCACTTCATTCATTATTATGACAGACGTTATCAACAAACTCGCGTCGGCTCGCGAGACTATTTTGGAACAACTTTCGCAGGTTATTGTCGGGCAGACGGACGTTATTGACGAGTTGCTCATATCGGTTTTCAGTCGCGGGCATTGTCTTCTCGAAGGCGTGCCGGGACTCGCGAAAACGTTGATGATTAGCACACTCGCCCGTACTCTCGACCTGTCGTTCAGCCGTATTCAGTTCACGCCTGACCTTATGCCCGCAGACATTACCGGTATCGACATCATCGAGGAGAACAAAACTTCCGGCAGCCGCGACTACCGTTTTCTGCAAGGACCGCTTTTCGCGAATATGGTTCTCGCGGACGAAATCAACCGCACACCGCCGAAAACCCAATCGGCGTTACTCGAAGCGATGCAGGAGCGGCGGGTGACGGTTGGTCGAATTCAGCACGCTCTGCCCGACCCGTTTTTCGTACTCGCGACGCAAAACCCGATTGAGCAGGAGGGAACGTATCCGTTACCTGAAGCACAGCAAGACCGTTTTATGTTCAAGGTTTTCGTGCGTTATCCTGACTTCAACGACGAGTTTGAAATCGTGCGGCGGACGACGGCGGTTGAGAATGATGAACTGAAACCGGTATTGAGTGGTGCGGAGATTATTGAGTTGCAGAAGATTGTACGTCAGGTACCGGTGAGCGATCACGCGATACGATACGCGCTGGCGATAGTACGGCAGACGCGGGTTTCGGAGAAGGTTGGAGTGCCGGAGATTGTCGAAGAGTACGTAGCGTGGGGAGCGGGACCGCGAGCGGTGCAGTTTTTAGTGCTGGGTGCGAAGGCAAGGGCGTTGCTGGCAGGACGTTCGCACGTAATCTGTGAAGACATTCAAGCACTGGCGAAACCGGTACTGCGGCACAGACTGGTAATGAGTTTCCTAGCCGAAAGCGAAGGAATGACAGCCGACAAACTAATCGAACAACTGGTAACAGAAACACCAATAAAAGAAGATGACCTACTACGCGATGCCCGCTTCCAAAGTTTATTTGCGGGGTAAAGAGAAACCGCAATCTCACGATTGCGGCTCTGACGAGAACGAAAATCGCATTACTCATCCTTCGCCGAATGGTCGCGGTCGAGATAAAGATTCGCCCACGCACTTGTTCCTTTCAATGCCGCGTTGTAACATATCGGCGGCGCGTTGACAAAATCGTCCCATTCGCCAAAATATTTCAAACGGTCATACGCAATCGCCCAAATACAATCTTTGTCGTCCGCTTCGCAGCGTCCGTTGTTCGTGCCGCCGCAAGGACCGTTCCGCATATTTTTGGAACAGCGGTTCATCGGACAACGATACGCCGTGTCGGGCAAACCGCAATCGCCGCAATCCGTGCAGCCGTACATCAGATTTTTGCCGCTGTACTCAATTTGATGCAAACTTTGTTCAACACAACTGCGGACGGACGTTTTCTTCTCCAAAAATTGATAGAATCTTTTGAACGCGGAATACAAACCGTGTCCTTTGTGAAATGCCAACGCGTGAACGCAACGCGAAAAACGGTAAAACAAGTTGACATGTTTTGTCCGCTTGAAAGGCGAAGCGGTATGGGGCGAATAAAAAAACTCGTTCGGTTGACTGTATTGAATTTCGTCGTAAAACGTTTTCCAATCATTTTCGGCGTAAGAGTTCGCGAGGTCGATGATTTCAAAGAACGATTCCGGTTTGGCAACTCCGCCAATGTGCGCCGCCGAAAATCCCAAACCCTTGAACACGGCAATTTGTTTTGCGGCGAGTTCCTTGAAAAATTGTTTTCCCTTGTCGGCACCGGCGGTGTATTTTTCGAGCGTCTGAATTAAGGAATCGGCAACGACGCAGCCCGCAAGTTTGCCCGTGTTAAACATTTTGGCAACCGCCTTCGTTAAGACATACACGTTTCCGATCAAAGACGCGGCGCAACCGTGTTCTTGCAGAAAAACTTGGATGTCCTTAAACTTTCGCATATCATAACCGAGTTGCGGAAGCACCCACTTCGCACCGGCTCGGACTTTTTTCAGCAGTTTTGCGTACTGTGGTATCAGTTCGTTTTCGTTTCGCTTGAACGGATTGACCGCGCAGCCCGCAAAAAAATGAGTCGGCGGCAGCGGAGCCGGTTCCCGTTTGCGGTTCAGGACGGGCAAGCCGTTGTTCATCGCCGTTATCATTTCGAGCAGCAAAACGGAATCAATATCGAACACGCTGCTGCTCAATGTCGGAAAGCCGTCGGTCGGCAAATCGCCGGACAAAGCCAGCACGTTCTCGAAACCGTCGGCAGCGTAACGCCAAAGTTGCGTCTCCAATCCGGCACGGTTAAAATCTTTGCAGGAAAGGTGAATCACAAGATTTTGACAGTTGTCGGCGAGTTTCGCGGCGAGATAGTCCGGCGGCAACATCGGATTTCCGCCCGGATTGTCCGTGATAGAAATGTAATTGATTCGTTCGTCGGCGAGCAATTCCTTCGCCAAGTCCGCAAACGATCCCGCCGCGCCGCTGGGAATCCCACGCGATGTTACAACCTCCGCTCCGAGAGCGAAATAAGACGAATCCGTAATGGCTTGTTGAAATGAAGTTTTCATAGGATATGATTATAGCATAAACTTACATAGAAAAACACCTTCCGGTTGGCGCGCCAACCAAAGTTTTTTAGATAAGATTGATAAGATTGACCGAATGGAAATTTAATAACACGGCTTATCTTCTTTTTCAATCGTTTCGGTATCTTCGCTTTTTCTTTCGACTTCGATTGAAGCGAATGTTACTTTTTGCACAATAACAGGAGTGCCTATATTGAATCCGCCACGTAGCAGCGTACCGTTTGAATAAGGCGCGGCATCGAATTTTTCGGAATCGATCTCAATAGTCACGCCAAACTGGAAAGTTTCAATAACGAGCCCTTCTTTACCAAGAAGAGATCGGTGTTTAGGGTATTCTTTTATCAAAAAACAAGTCGTCAAAAATAGTGCATAATAATAGGGAAGCATGAGAATAATAAGTAGTATGAGCCATCCCAAACCGTAATAGTAATCATCGTGAAAAGCAGCGGAAACACTTCCGAACAGGAATAAAAAAAACAGTATTTCTCTGACCAGCGAACTTGAAATCCAAAGTTGAGATACAAAAAAATAGAGGATTGAAAAACCAATACCCAAAAATATCGAATGACAGTAATTGACAAAGTTGGAATGTTTTTGCAAGATTTCTCTATTGACATCCATATCAAGCCAAGTCAGCCCCAAAACAATCATTGCTAAAAAATATGCCCAAAAAACAAAGGTACCCAACAACGCGGCAAGCCAATTTGGAAAAGGACATCGATACGGCGATTCTTTGAATATCATAGGATTAGGTGATTCAAGATTTTCGTACAAAATGATTATAGCACAAACTTACGAAAAAAAGCATTCCGGTTGGCGCGCCAACCGGCGTGTTTTTTTTGTTATACTCTTGATACTTTGAAATTTGGCTTTTTATTTGTAGTGCGAAACCCAATTTTGAAAAAGTCCAGATGTTAAAATTAACAACTCATCAAATTATACAAACCATGAAAAGAATTGATTTTATCTCAAATGATTTTCAGCAATTTCTTGATAACTTGCCCAAAGAAAGCCTTAAGGTCTTATTAGTGCAAGCACTCGAAATACTCAAAGAAAAAGAGTACAGATATAATGATAGAATACAGAAAGCAATAAAAAAATGGTATCTTTTATCTTCACAAGATATAGAATACTCAAATATTTTATATGATTATGCTCATGAAGCGGATTTAAAGTACCAACAATTCGTATCTAAAAATGATTTAAACGAAGAAGATAAATGTTTTTTTCGTGAAATGTGTATATGGAATGGACTTGCCGGGCTATTTCAGATGGATGAGTTGGATCACTCAAAAGTCTATTCGGTACTTTATGATTTTTCACATGGCGTGGCAGATTTAAATACTTTTGCACACCAGTTGGAAGATCGAACAAAAACAGCACTATACGTATCACTTCCACAAAGTGCATCTTTTGGCAGAGCATTATTTTGCCGATGAGAGACTGGAAGTTAATCCGGTAAATCCTGTCAAAAATCAAGCCCGGTTGGCGCGCCAACCGGAGTCAATTTCAATAACCTTGCAACAATCTTTAATCCGTGTAGAATACCACTTTTACAATATTAACACGATCTATGCAGTCTTTACTCCCCGACAACCGCCGATCCTTTCGGGAACGCAATACGTTTTTTCTTCTCCTGATCATGGGTGTGCTTTTCATTCAGTTTATCGCGCCGCCGCAGCAAAAGCCGAATATCGATAATCCGGTCGACAACAAAAACGCTGCCGCGAAAAAAGATGACGCTTCGCTGACCGAAGAGAAAAAAGAAACAACGTCGGAAAAACCGGTTGGCGCGGTCAAAGAAGCGGCTTCATCGGATCGCCCAGCGTTGTCGATTCGACGAGAACTTTAAGAGCAGATAAGAGATTTTGATATTTGGAAGAGTTCTTCTTTCTGCCGTCGCCGGGTTTGCGGCAACGGTTCCCATCAACGGATTCAATACTTTGTAATTCTTGGATACCGTTACGAATAGATTGCCGATGAATACCGGTGGCTTCGTGGACGGCAGAGACTCCGCCGCGTCCGAGTTCATGACTTCGGTTGCCGCCCAAAGACGTTTTG
The DNA here is from genome assembly GCA_031287585.1 of Planctomycetaceae bacterium. Classification (GTDB taxonomy): domain Bacteria; phylum Planctomycetota; class Planctomycetia; order Pirellulales; family Thermoguttaceae; genus UBA8133. The sequence goes on from JAITST010000537.1 coordinate 5,851, forward strand.
TCCGCTCGTCAAAGAACAGTGCTCTTGTCCATGTCGGCGTTGTAGCATCTTGCCAATTTTCAGACAAGAGCAGTTTGGGGACGAATTATTGTTTTACGGATGCTTAGATATCAATTTTCAACCGTAACGGGTATATGTTTCCGGTTGGCAAAAAATTTTTTAAGAAATTTCTCTTGGGTACTTTCATTTTTCTCTTGTTTTTAGTAAACTATTGCTTTGTTTATTTTTCTTCCTTCTTTTTGGCGGAGGTTTTTATGGTTTCGGAGAAAGCGTCAGTTGTTGAAACTCGCAACTTGACTAAGGTTTATCGTGACTTTTGGGGACGGCAGAAGGTTCGGGCTTTGAAGTCACTCGATTTGGAAATTCATCGCGGTGAAGTGTTTGGTCTGTTGGGTCCTAACGGTTCCGGCAAGACTACCACTATGAAATTGTTGCTTGGACTTTTGTTTCCGACTTCGGGCGATATTCATATTTTGGGTAAGCCCGCGACGGATGTAACCAAGAACGAACACATCGGTTATCTGCCGGAGGAGTCGTATCTTTATCGTTTTCTCAACGCAGAGGAAACGCTTGACTTTTACGGACGGTTGTTCAACATATCGGCGGCAGTCAGACGGCAACGGATATCGCAACTGATTTCGATGGTCGGTCTTGAATCGGCTCGGAAGCGTCAGTTGCGTGAATACTCGAAAGGTATGTCGCGCCGTCTTGGACTTGCGCAGGCGTTAATCAACGACCCCGATTTGATTCTGCTTGACGAACCGACCAGCGGTCTCGACCCGATTGGTACACGTAGTATGAAAGACCTGATTCTCAAACTTAAATCGCAAGGGAAAACGGTCATTATGTCAAGTCACTTACTCGCGGACGTTCAGGACGTTTGCGACAGAATCGGCATCCTACATCAGGGTGAACTGAAAGAACTCGGTCGCGTTGACGACTTGTTGAAGGTGACGGAAGAAACGGAAATACGGGCTTCACATCTTTCGCCGGAAACGCTTGAGAAGATTAAATCGCTTATCTCGGAGGACGAGAAAGCGAAACTTTTGTACTGCGGACATCCAACAACGTCACTCGAACAATTGTTCCTGCGTATCATTGAAGAGAGTGAATCGCGTCCGGGTCGCCGTGTTCGCGGAACAGGAATGTGATTTTAACTTCCCCCGATTTCAGGGGGTTATTCACGATGAATTCTTACGGATTTGATTCCGTTTCCGAACAAGTTTACAGAAAACGATTACAAATTATTTACTGACGTTCAACGAGGGCATACGGTTATATTATGGTTATAGAATATTCGATTCCGACAATTTCAGAGTTTTTTGCTAATGCGCCGCGTGAGTGGCTCAAGTCTATCGGTTTGTTGTTAGCGGCGGCGTTTGCTATTGGTTTGTTTTTTTCGGCGTTACGTCACGGAAGGGGTGCGTTTCGACCGTTCGCCGATAGTATCAAACGTGGTATCCGCGACTTCATTTTCATATCGCCGCGCCGCGTTTGGGCTATTGCGCGGTTGACGATGAAAGAATCAATTCGGCGGCAGATTGTTGTCATTTGCCTCATATTCATTTTGATACTGATGTTTGCCGGTTGGTTTTTACCGGAAAACGAAGACCCCGCGAAATTGTATCTGTCGTTTGTTTTATCGACAACGGCGATACTCGCGATGTTGCTCGTGTTGTTCCTCAGCGCGTTCAGTTTGCCGACTGACTTCAAGACGAAAACAATTTATACGGTTGTTACGAAGCCGGTTCGTTCAAGCGAGATGGTACTCGGACGCATCGTGGGGATAAGTATAATCGGTTCGCTTGTACTGTTATTTATGGCGGTTATGAGTTACTTCTTCGTGACATTGGAACTCGACCATACGCACTTACTTGTTCAACGTGAAGACTTAACGGCGATTAAAGCACCGGACGGCGATATCGCGAACGACCCGAAACGTGTCATCTTCAAAGGTATGACACAAATCACAAACGGGCATCGTCACGAAGTTGACATTCTGGCGGATTTGACATATCGTGTCGCGCCGGTCAACGGTCATACGCACGAGATTCAGATTGATGAAGTTGCGGACGAGGGCGGTGCTGACAATACGAAACGTTATCGTTTTACAGTTAAGCCGGAACAGGGTACGTTGCAATCGCGTACTCCTATTTACGGTAAGTTGACGTTCCGCAACCAGGAGAAGCAGGATAAGTCTGAAGGTATAAATGTTGGTAACGAGTGGATGTATCGTAGTTTTATCGGCGGCGGCAGTCGCGGCGTGACGAACGAAGAAGCGGCGATTTTCCGCTTTTCCGGTTTGCGTGAAGAGATGTTTCCGCGTGAGCGGTTTGAACAGGGTTTCTTTGTTGAGATGAATCTTGCGGTTTTCAGAACGTACAAGGCGGAAATTGAAAAACGTGTCACCGCGAGCATCGCGTTACGTAATCCGAAGACCGGTTTACGTGTTGAAGTGAGAACATTCGATACCGAAGAGGGCATAACGAAAGCGGTTTTGATACCGCGTAACTTTACCGGTTCACCGCAGATTACGCAACGGTTATCGCGTGACGACAAGAGCGGCGATAATGGCGGCAGCGGTGTGATGGTGATAACGCCGAGCGACGAACTTGCGGCACAAGAACGTGCGAATCCGAACATTATGAGCCGGACATCGTTTGATTTGTTCGAAGATTTTGTTGCGGACGGTGAACTTGAAATTTGGTTACAGTGCGTTGACCGTCAACAGTATCTCGGCGTTGCGCAGGCGGACTTGTACATACGCGGTAACGACGGCGATGTTGCGGTGAATTTCGCGAAAGGTTTTTTTGGTATCTGGCAACAGATGTTGATTCTGACCGCGTTCGGTGTTTTGTTCAGTACGTTTTTGAGCGGTCCTGTTACGTTAATCGCGACAATCGGTTTTATGATTGCCGGATTCTCAAAAACGTTGTTGCTGGAAATAGCGTCGAACGCGAAACTCGGCGGCGGTCCGTTGGAGTCGATTTATCGGATACTGACAATGGAAAACCAGATGAACGACTTGCCCGCGAGTTATACGACAGCGTTTGTCAAACAGGGTGACGTTGTTTATTCGTCGTATATGAATTTGGTTGGACAAGCAATTCCGCCGCTTTCGGACTACTATGTTTACTACGAAGCGGTAGCGAACGGTTTCAATATCTCACTGGCGTGGATGACGGTGCATAGTTTGATAACGCTTGCGTATGTAGTACCGCTGTTTTTTGTTGGATATCTGATTTTAGGCGGACGAGAAGTTGCAAAGTAAACGAATTACTGATTATACGGTGTCAATGTATGCCCGATTCGATTGATTTGTGTTTATTTGGCAAGCAATGCCAAACACCTGAAAAACAAATGCGTAAATTTGGAACAAGTTATTAAAACCGTTAACAGGAGAAAAAGGGGACGTGTGCGTAATTTAGGTGAATGTCGTGAAACGCCGAACATAATGTGGTTTCGTGAGGCACTGTCGTCCCAATCTTCCCATAGTGTCGTCACTCTGCGTTCAAACCGACTACCGTAGCCTGGTTTGTCCTTTTGGTTCAGAATTTTCATTGCCAAATCGGTTCGGCAAGCACGGTCAACATAGTGAACAATGATTTTACGCCGAGGATTCCTACGTCAAGACGGTTGTTCGCCTTTTCAACGGCTTCAGAAAGTTTTGGGGTGATTTTGTTCATGACGCTTCGTGAACTTTTGCGTTGAGCGTTGTATATTAAAACCAAAACAATCTCAAGACGCATTGCCAAAAAACTACCGGTTACCCGGTTACGGGTGTGTAAATTTTTTGTAGGTTTTGTATAACCACCCCACTTTTTGCGACAATACCCCGTGGGATTGTCAATAGAATACCCTACCAAAATACCTAAAAACTTTTTACACACCCACCTACAAATGTTTTACACAGCCAATTGTCATTAGATATACCAAACACGATTGAAAATTGCGTAGTCCAGATAGGGATGATATGTTGGTAGAAAATATGCTAACAAGAAATAGTCCCGTAGGGATGAAATGTCGCTTACAATGGTCATCACTGACATATCGTCCCTAACGGGACTATGATTAGCCGTCTTCAAAGAAATGCCCCAATAACCGTAGAATCAGTTCTACGGTTAATTAAGTCGCGTTAGCGACTACACTTTATTAACCGTAGACTTTAGTCTACGGTTTCCTTACTTAAACTTTGCGGATCACTTAAACACAAGCAGTATTTACTCGAATACTCGTGATAATACATTGTCCCCTATTGCGTATTTTTTGGTGGGGGATAAAATTGGGGTTGTTGTAACTTGAATTTTGTTGTTTTTTATTTTTGAAAGGAATCCTTTTATGTCTCGTAAAAATTCGTCCCGCCGTCATTTCCTGAAAACTTCAGCGGCTCTTGCTGGCGGACTTTCTGTCGCAAGGTTTGCCCACGCACAAGGCAGCGGCACAATCAAAATCGGCGTGGTTGGCTGCGGCGGACGCGGTCTCGGTGCGGCTAATCAAGCGTTGAGTACCGGTAAAGATGTCCGCCTCGTTGCTGTCGGCGATTACTTCAAAGACCGCGCCGCGAAAGGTGCCGAAGCACTGAAAAAACAGTTTCCCGAACAATGCGATATTCCCGATGACCGAATCTTCGACGGCTTCCAAAACGACAAAGGCGTTATCGCTTCCGGTGCCGATGTCATTTTGATTGCCTGCGCCGCGAAGTTTCATCCACTCTATGCTAAGCACGCTGTCGAAGCCGGAAAACACGTTTTCGTCGAGAAGCCGAACGCCATCGACGCAGCCGGAATTCACACATTGGAAGAGGCGGTTACGATTGCGCGGGAAAAGAAATTGTCGTTTCTCTCCGGTTTGCAAAGCCGGTACTGTCCGCAGTATCAGGCACTTGTTGAACAAGTTCACAACGGGGCAATCGGTGAAGTCCGAATGATTCAAAGTACGTTTCTGCGGTCTCCTTACGGCGTTCGCGGCTATCTGGAAGGAATGCCCGAACTGGATTTTCAGGTTTATAACCAATATATGTTCAGTTGGCTTTCCGGCGACGATTTTACGCAATCGCTGGTGCATAATGTTGACCGAATGACTTGGTTACTCGGCGGCAAAACACCGACGCACGCTTTCGGAATGGGTGGTCGGGCTTCGATGACGGACAGAAAATTCGGCAACGTCTTCGACCACCACGCCGCGGCGTTCGTTTATCCGAACGATACCTGCCGGCTCTACGGTCTCTGCCGCACGGAAACGGGGTGCTACGATTCTTACGACGACCTGATTATCGGCTCGAAGGGAACGGCGTATTGGAACAATGCCAAAATCGTCGGCGAAACGAACTGGCATTACGAAGGGAAGAAACTCGGCGGACACGCGGAGGAACAGATTGCGTTGTTTGACGCGTTGCGAAAAGGCGGACGAATTGACTCCGGCGACTACGTCGTCAAAAGCACGATGATGGCGATACTCGGACAGATTGCTTCTTATACAGGCAAGATGATTTCGTGGCAGGAAATGTACGATTCAAAGTTTGCGTTCAAGCCGCTGCCGGAAGAGTGTGTTGCGGGTATGGAACCGCCGGTCGTTCCCGACCCGAAAACCGGTTCGTATCCGGTGCCGATTCCGGGACAGCATAAGTGGTGGTAATTTATTACTGTGATAAACAAAAAGCCAGCCCGGTTGGCGCGCCAACCGGAATGGTTTTGACCGGATTATTTTTTTCTTAATCAAACAGAGGATATTACAATGAAGTACGGTATCAATTTGTTGCTTTGGACAGACACGCTTTCCGATGTTCATTTTCCGGTGCTGGATAAAATCAAGAGTATCGGCTACGACATTGTAGAGTTGCCGATGTACGACAAAGACGTTGCCAACGCCGCCCGATGGGGAAAGAAACTGGATGAACTTGGTTTTCTTCGGTCGGCTGCCTGTGCTTATGGGCAGGACGAAAATATGATTGCCGTCGAACCGAAAATCCGGCGGCAGGGAATTGACGCAAACAAAAAAATTCTTGATTGCTGCGCGGCGGCTGGCGCACCTGTTATGGTTGGTAATTCGCTGTCCGCACTCGGTGTTTTCACCGGTACGGGACCGACGAAAGACGAATGGAATTGGGCAATCGACGGAATGAGAGAGGTTGCCGACCACGCTCAAAAAGTCGGTGTCAAAATTGGAATGGAAGCACTGAACCGCTTTGAAGCGTATTTTATCAACTGCGTTGATGACGGCGTTCGGTTTGCCAAAGAACTGAACCATCCGGCTTTCGGTATGATGTACGATACCTTCCACGCCAACATTGAGGAAAAGAATGTTGCGGAGGCGATTCGTACCGTGAAAGACCACCTGCTTCACGTTCACATTTCGGAGAATGACCGTTCGACACCGGGCAAGGGCGGCGTTCGCTGGACGGAAACGTTTGCGGCGTTGAAAGAAATTGGTTATGATGGTTGGTTAGTCGTTGAGGCGTTTGGTCAGGCGTTGCCGAAACTGGCGGCGGCAACGAAAATTTGGCGGCGAATGTATGTTGACGAAATTCAGTTAGCAACCGACGCGCTGGCTTTTATGAAGGAACAGGTTAATGGCTGATGGTAGGATATTTTTCATTTTTATCTTGATAACTTCTGTCGTATAGAATAAAATAACTATTATGCCAAAACACAACTTCCGTAACACGCTTTATTCACACGATAACTTGTATGTTTTATCGGGACTGAACAGCAATTTGGTCGATTTGATTTACCTCGACCCGCCGTTCAACTCGAAACGAATGTACTCCGCTCCCGTCGGAAGTAAAGCCGCCGGTGCAAGTTTCAAAGATATGTGGACTTGGCAAGATGTCAACGAACATTATCTTCATACATTAGCGGAAAACTATCCCGCGTTGACAAAATATATTGCGTCTGTCGGAAAAATCCACAGTCCGGCAATGATGTCCTATTTAACTTATATGGCACAGCGTATTGTCGAAATGCACCGTGTTCTCAAAGACACCGGCTCGCTTTACCTCCACTGCGACCCGACAGCAAGTCATTACTTGAAACTGTTGCTGGATTATGTTTTCGGTAAGCAAGGATTTCGTAATGAAATCGTGTGGCACTATAAAACAACGTTGA
>JAITST010000017.1 GCA_031287585.1 Planctomycetaceae bacterium
GTTGTGATTCGCCCCTCGTCGTCGTGAGTGAACTTTGTCACATTATTATCCGGCGCGACAACTTCTTTGAGAAAACCGGTTTCGCTATCGTAACGAAATTCCGTAACAAAATTTTCCGGCGTAATTTTCTTGGCGAGATGCCCCGCGTAAGTATAAGTTACATCAACAAGAGTCGAAGTTCCGGTAATCGTGACCGTCAACTCATGCGTCTCACCGCATACACACTCACCATAACAAACCGAAGTAGCCAAAGCAACAACAAACAAAACTGTTATCGCAACAGAAATTCGTTGAAAACTCATCGTAACTCCAATTCTAGGAAGGAGGGTAATTGAAACACGAAACTTGCACAAAACTCAAGCGACATCTGAAATTATTATCATTCGTACAACTCTAATCATCTTTTCATTTTTTTCACCGTCCCCAGTACACGTATTTTCCAAGAAACTACCTGAATACATGTATTTTTCGCATTATGATTTTTGGGAAAGTACAGTTAGTTGGTGACTTGATGTTTTGTCTAACATCCAATCACAGTTACGCCGCCTTCTTTGTGCCAAGTTGTTCTTTCATCCCACGACAATTTTTTGTGTCGTCGCGATGTTCAATACGTCTGCCCGCTAACGGCAGCGTATAGTACATATCAAGATTACACTGTCCCGTAGTATTGAAAAACTGTACAATCGTTCGCCATATCTTTTATTCCCTATTTCTGATTGCTATCTTCGTTTTTTGTTTTCTTTCTTTTCGCCCACCACTCTCGAAACGTTCCCTCTTTCGGAATTTGCGGAAGGTCGCGTCCGCGCGTCCACTGACCGAGTTTGTCGGGGTGGTACGGCAAAAACGGTGCTACTCTCATACCGAGTTTCACAAACCACATCAACGTTCGGAAACGAAATCCGGTTTGCATCGCGATCGAAAAAAACTTCCACGTCAACCTGTCAACAAAAGAACGTGCTGGCGAACCCGCCGTTTCGACCGACTTTGCCCGCAGTTTAACGAGTTGATGAGCAATATCAATTTTCACCGGACAAATCTCGCTGCACGCCGCACAAAGCGAACTCGCAAACGGAATCTTTCCCGCTTGTTCAATCCCGATAAGGTGCGGTGTCAGAATCATACCGAGCGGTCCCGGGTAAACCCAACCGTAAGCCCAACCGCCAACGTGACGATACACCGGACAATTCGTCATACACACTCCGCACCTGATACAATGTAAAACCTTCCGAAACTCCGGCTGTGCCAACGCTCGCGAACGCCCGTTGTCAACAATAATAACAATCATCTCACAACCTTCCGCAGGTCCGTTGAACAAGTGAACGTAAGATGTCAACTTCTGCCCTGTCCCCATTCGCGGCAACATATTGAGGAACAACGGCAAGTATTCCGCACTCGGAATCAGTTTCTCCATCCCCATCAACGCGACGTGTAATTTCGGTGACGATGTTGAAAGTCCGATGTTCCCCTCGTTTTCGACAAGAGCAAACGAGCCCGTTTCCGCAATACCAAAGTTAATTCCGCTAACACCCATATCAGCCGCGACAAATTTTTCACGCAACCGTCTCCGTGCAATCGCCGTCAACTCTTCGTGAACCGGCGTAAACTCCTCACCGAGTTTTTCCGCAAATAACTCACCGATTTCCGTTGCGGAAAGATGTAACGCCGGAGTAACGATATGTGTTGGACGTTTACCCGAAAGTTGTACGATGTACTCGCCGAGGTCAGTTTCCAACGCTTCCACGTCAATGTCCGCAAGCGCGTGATTCAATTCAAGTTCCTCGCTAACCATTGACTTCGCTTTAACAACCGTCTTCACACCGCGTTCCTTCGCGATGTCTATTACATAACTATTCGCTTCGGCAGCATCTTTCGCCCAGAGAACCTTCACACCTTTCTCTTCGAGTTTAGAAGTGAACTTTTCGAGCAACTCGTCGAGATGAGCCAACGTATAACGTTTAACATCGTGAGCCGTCTGCCGCCAGTCAGACCACGAATCGAGCGACCAACACACTTCAAGATTCTGTTTGGCGGAACGTTCCGAACTCTCAGCAAGAGCAGCCGGTCCGTGAGGTTCAACAAGCCCCTTGTTTTCCTTTGATAAAAAAGCAGCACCGTTATACATTGTGTTTATTCCTAATTACAAAATTGATGTATGAAAAGTTCACGCATTCACAAAATGCTTGTTAATGCAAAGTTTATTCTTGTCTATCCCTAACGCGATACCGACAATGTCCGAAAGATAATAAACCGGCAATTCCAGTTTCGTTCTGAAATGTTTCTCAATGTCCGCCTGTTTCATATCGAGATTAACGTGACACATCGGACAAGCGACAACAACACAGTTCGCACCGTGTTTCTTCGCGTTGCTCAAAATTTTATACGATAAATCTTCGACCGTTTTCCCGTCGGCTAACGTAACACCAGCACCGCAACATTCCGTCTTGTAGTTCCAATCAACAGGCGACGCACCCAACGCTGTGAGCAATGTTTCCATTGAACTCGGCTGTTCGCAATCGTCAAACCGCAATTCTTTCGGAGGACGTGTCAAAAGGCAACCATAGTAGCAAGCGGGCTTGTAGTCGGTCAACTTTGTCTTAACTTTATCAGCAATTTTGTCAATTCCGAACTGCTGAAAAATCTGTATCAAATTAACGACTTCGGTCTGACCTGTAACGTTATTCTCAACAACGTCAGACATTTCCTTACGCAATGATTCCGACTCACGAAGTTGGTTGCCAACCTTGATGAGCTCCATCGAACACATCGGACACGGCGCGAAAATACTCGCAAGCCCGTCACGTTCGGCAATCGCAAGATTACGAGCCGGTAACGCGGTCGCAATCTTGTGATTTATCGAATGAGCCGCAGTCGCGCCGCAGCAAATCCAATCGTCAAGTTCCGTCAACGCAACACCCAACGTGTCCATACAGGCACGAACAGAATATTCATAATCAAACGAAGAACCGTGCAAGGCACAGCCCGGATAATAACCGATGTTACTCATAAATGTTATCTGTAAAAAAATGATTATAGTTTGTACCGCTCACGATAACGACCATCCGTCCGAGATAATCGCTTCCTTATGAACACACATCACGCCGTCACGCATCATTCCAATTCCTTCGATTTCGCGGTCTGGTTGTTTTCTGTCGTTGAGAATAAACACACGCCGCCCGATACGGCAGTTCTTATCAATGATTGAGTTTTCAATCGCGGTATAAGCACCGATACCAAGTTGCGGTCGCCCGATTCCAACGTTCTCGGAACATTCGCTTGCTGTCTCTTTGTAATCCAGACCCATAATAATTGAGTTACGAATTGTCGCGCCTTTCTCAATCCGGCAACGGCAACCGATAATGCAATTCTCAATCACAACACCTTCCTCAATCTCGCAACCGTCCGCAACCAAACTCCCGCGAATCGTCGCACCATCTATACGGCTCGGTGGCAAAAAACGAGATTCGGTAAACGTAGGCCAATCAGCACCGGAAAGTTCAAATTGCGGATTCGGTTTCGCCATTAACAGGTTTGCCTCAAAGAACGAACGTATCGTCCCGATGTCTTCCCAATAACCGTCGAACAAATGAACTTGAACATTGTGCGTGCGAATCGTAGCCGGAAAAACTTCTTTACCAAAATCTTTGTAGTCCGTCTTTTCGAGTGCCTTCAAAAGTGTTGATTTGTTGAACAAATAAATACCCATACTAGCCAAACAATCACGTCCCGCCGCCTTAATACCGCGTTCTTCAAGCCATTGCGGTTCCGTGCGAACGTGTTGAAGTTCGTCGCTGGTTTTCGGTTTTTCGAGAAACCCGACAACTTTTCCGGTATCGTCGAGTTTCATAATTCCGAGCGATATTGCCTCGTCACGTGAAACCGGTAAACCGGAAATCGTAACGTCGGCTTTACTTTTGATATGTGTTTCGAGCATATCAAGAAAGTTCATACGGTAAAGTTGGTCACCGGACAAAATCAAGACATACTCAATATTTTTCTGTTTGATAAAGTTGAAGTTCTGCCGAACCGCGTCCGCCGTCCCCTGATACCATTTCCCACTTTCCATAGTTTGCTGAGCCGCGAGAATCTCCGCATAGCCGCCGCCAAAAACGTCAAAATGATACGCCCCAAGATGACGATGCAAACTAACCGAATTAAATTGAGTGAGAACATAAATCTGGTCGAGACCGCTGTTGATACAGTTTGAAATCGGAATATCAATCAAACGGTACTTTCCCCCAACCGGTACCGCAGGTTTAGAACGTAACTTAGTCAAAGGATAAAGTCGGGTACCTTGTCCGCCGCCAAGAATCAGAACAATAACATTTTTCAAATTTGATTTACTCATAACAACAAAGAAAAAAATCCAGTAAAGCCAAAAGATGACAAAAAAGCCATCCCACCACAACCGACACGTACTATTATAATAAATATAGAAAAAATATACAACCAACGTGAGAAAAAAACCACGCACTCGTTCTACACTTCCGCCGACATTAGTTTAATGCTAAATAATCCAACCGTAAAATGTCGAACAATCAACTGCGGCTTTTTTTTTGATTGTACAATTTACTTACCCGCAAGACCGATGAATTTTTTTCATTTTATCTATTTGACGCATTTTTCAAAACCGGCTGACGAGCGTATTATCTATCGTGCCATTCGTAGTAAACCGCCGCGGCTTATGGTTGAGTGTAACATTCAACGCGGTGTGCGGATGATGCGTATGTTGGATTTGGTAAAGCGTACTGTTACAAGTCAGAACAGTTTTGAATACGTTTGTACCGACCCGTTTGAAGGACGTACAGAAATTGACGGACCGGGTTTGTCGTTACGTAAAACGCACAAACTAATCAGTCAACTCAATCTGCGTCATCGTTGTATTCCCGCACCGGTAGAGGTTGGAATTATGCATTTGTCGCGGAGTGTAAGGAATGTGGACTTTTTGGTCGCGGCAACACCAAACCTCGACTGGCTCGCAAGCAAAGGTGCTTTACTAGCGTCAACACTGACAACAGACGCGACAGTTTTTCTGAAGGCAATAAACGGAACGTTCCAACATCTAACAACAGAACAGTTCCAACAAATGGTCAACACCGCAGTAACAAACGCCAAAACAACACGACGCGCGGCATAATTGGTGAAACCGCGTAAAATTAGAAACTTGCTAAACGAAAGGGTAAGTTATTTTTCACAAATAGTTAAGGATAGATATGGGTAGAATATAAAAAACTATCCTTACCTATCTGTGAAAAAAACGAAACACAATCTAAATTTCAATAAAAATTCAGAGTTACTCCATATACCGCTTGTAACGTTCTTGTTTTTAAGGTACAATCGTTCTTTAGTTTTTTACCTACGTCTCGTATCGCTTTTCATACAATACTACAACAATGTCAGACGCTACTAT
>JAITST010000025.1 GCA_031287585.1 Planctomycetaceae bacterium
AAGAACGCAAACGACCGTCCGCTATCTTCGGCGACAATCAAAATTCCGTCCTTCAACCTGTCGCTGCCCGGCTCGCGTCCGAACACGTCGTACAACCGAATCACTGGCACCATTTCTGCCCGCAACCGCAAAATTTCGCGTCCGTCGGGTGTTATCGTTATCTGATTCATCGTTGGTACAAGACTTTCGCGAATCGTCAACGTCGGAATCATATAACGTCCCGTTCCAACACGAACAAGCATCGCGTCAACAATCGCCAAAGTCAACGGAATACGCAGCGTAAATGTCGAACCTTGTCCAGCCACACTTTGAATATCAATACGTCCGTTGAGTTTCTCAATGTTTCGCTTAACAACGTCCATACCAACACCGCGTCCCGATATGTCAGTGATTTTATCGGCAGTAGAAAAACCGGGTTCAAATATCAACTTGAAAATACGGTCGTCTGACCAGTCGTTCACATCGCTGCCAACTAATCCTTTTTCAAGTGCTTTCTCAATAATCTTCTTGCGGTTCAAACCGCGTCCGTCGTCTCGGATGACAATCCAAACTTCGCCGCCCTCGTGACGACCTTCCATCGTTACGTTACCCGTTTCGTCCTTACCGTTCTGAACACGTTCCGCCGGTACTTCAACGCCATGGTCGCAACTGTTACGAACTATGTGAACGAGCGGGTCGGCGATTTGTTCGATGACCGTTTTGTCAACTTCGGTCTCCTCACCGAGCAACGTCAATTTGATTTTCTTACCGGATTTCGTTGACAAGTCGTGAACCAGACGAATCATTTTACGGAACGTTGCGGATAACGGAATCATTCGTACTGACATTGCAACATCTTTGATGTCGTCGCAGATACGGCGTAGTTGGTGCTTCGCTCTGTTGTAGTATTCGTCTTCAACGTGTGCTACTGCTTGACAACGTGTGACCATCGACTCCGCGATTACAAGTTCACCGACGAGATTTATCAACGCATCAAGTTTGTGCAAGTCAACGCGGATGTCCTGTTTTCCTGCGGACGCTTTCGTACCGCCAGCGGCGGCAGCGGCAGGATGAGGAGCGGCGGTTGCCGCGGCAACGGGTTCGGCTTGCGGCGCGGCGGGATGTACTGATGCTGCACCGCCTTCTGTCAATACTCTCAACACTTCAACGTGGGCTTGCAAGTCCGCTATGTGACCAGCACCGCCTCCGCCAATGTTTGTAACAGCGGTTTCCAGTACGTCAATAAAACTGAGCAATTTGCTGATGTTCTTCTCTTCCGGTTTTATGACACCGTTACGCAAGTTGTCAAGTAATGTTTCCATCGCGTGACTGAGTTTCTCAATATCTGAGAAGCCCATAAAGCCGCAGTTACCTTTGAAACTATGAATGTAACGGAAAATATCTTTCAGACTTTCAGACGGGTCGGATTCGTCGAGAACTTTGAGTAACGCTTGTTCTGCCGACTCCAATTGTTCGGTTGCCTCCGTGACGAAACCGGCTTTCATTTCAGGCGAAAGTTGCATACTCGCTATCTCATGCTCACCGCTTGATTGGTCGGCACTTGGCGCGGGCGGTGTACCACCGGACGGATTCGCGGCGGCAGGTGAACCGCCTGCCGCAGCGAGTGCGTCTTCCGCGTCAATACGCGCGTTACGCGCACTGATTGCGGCTTGTATTTCGTCGTCTGTCGGATTATTACCTGCGGCAATAGCGGCTTCAAGAACGGCGGTCGCGGCGCGTTCGTTTTGCTGTGCAATTTCAAGTGCGGCTTGTAAATCAGAACCGCCTTCTGTACTTGTGTTTACAGGAGTTGTAGCCGTCGGTGCTGGTGCTGCAACAGGTGCGGGGACAGATGTTTCTGGAACGCCGCTTTCGACAGGTTCACCGGCAACGTGCTTTTTAAGTTTCGCTATCATTGCGGCGGCTTTGTCGTCGAAACCAGTGTCTTCCCCCGTTTCAACAATCACGTCGAGCATCTCACGGAAAAGGTCGAGTGCGCGGCAAAGTGTTTCAGTTATCGGAACGGTTAGATTGAGTTTGCCGTTACGTATTTTATCAAGTAACGTTTCGGCTTCGTGAGTTACTGAAGTGACGGTAGTCAACGACAAAAAGCCGGCACTGCCTTTCATCGAATGGAACAGACGGAATACGGAGTTTATCAGTTCTGAATCAACTGTACCAAGTTCGCTACTTTGGCATATCTCAATTAAAGTCGGCTCGACTTCATCAATGTATTCCCTTGCTTCCTGAACAAACTCCTGAATCAATGACATGTCGTTCATAGTGGTAATCTCCCGAAATTTTCGGCTGCCTGTGATTGGTTAAAGTCAAAACGCGGGCTGCAACGGCAACCAACGCATACATTCGCATTACAATCTTGCAACGCGCCTGAACGTATCTTACAAAAGATATGACATATTAGGAAAAAAGCAAACACAAAGACACAAATAATTACGGGATTTATAACGAGTAGGCAGAATAATCCGGTGTAATTGCTACGTTTGGAATTATACGAATGACGTGAACGATGAGAGTTGTAACGATTGTGTGACGAGTGAACGCGAACACTTACTCATACGTGAAAATAACAATTAGTCATAATTTTGTAGATTACAACTATCGTAGTGGTAAAACCTACATTTAGTACAGCAGCACGACGCGGCTACACTCTTATTGTCAAACTACCGCAATAATCTTTCCTTGTCCAATTTATTCCTATTGACAGCCCCCCCGAAATTTCATAGAATCTTTCACTGTGACATTTTTTTGTTATTTGTCATATTGGACTATTGGAAAATTTTGGAGTTTTATAATGCGACGAGTAGTTGTAACGGGCATTGGTGCTATCACGCCGATTGGCAATAATGTTTCTGAATTTTGGCAGAGTTTGCGTGATAACATAACTGGTGTCGGCGCGATAACACGTTTTGACGCTAGTGATTCGCCGTGCCGCGTTGCAGCGGAGGTTAAGAATTTCGATGTGACAAAATACTTTGACCGTCGCGATATACAACGTTCCGCGTTATTTAGTCAGTACGCAATGATTGCCGCTGACGAAGCGTGGAAAAATTCTGGGCTGAACGATTTCACTGAATTAAACCGTGATAATGTCAATGTTTTGCTCGGTAACGGTATAGGCGGACTTGAGATTGATGTCGAGTCGCAGCAGAAGTTGTTCGAGAAGGGAATGTCGCGGATTCCGGCGATGACGATTCCGCGTATGTTGATAAACGAAGCACCCGCCAATGTCTCAATGCACCTCGGACTTCGCGGTGCGTCTCACTCAGTCGTGACGGCTTGCGCAAGTGGGACTGACGTTATTGGCTTTGCTATGGATTCTATTCGCAGCGGACGGTCAGACGTTGTTTTGACCGGTGGTTGCGAAGGTGCGCTCAACGTTTACGGTATTGGCGGTTTTTGTTCACTCAAAGCGTTGAGTACAAACTTCAACGACACACCGGAGCGCGCGAGCCGACCATTCGACAAAGACCGTGACGGTTTTGTGATGGGTGAAGGTGCGGGAATTTTGATTCTCGAAGAACTTGAATTTGCGAAGCGGCGAGGTGCAAAGATACTCGCGGAAATCGTGGGATACGGTGCGACTGCCGACGCATATCATATAACGTCGCCTGACCCGGCAGGCGACGGTGCGGCGCGTGCGATTAGGTGTGCGCTCAACGACGCGAGACTTGCGGAGAAAGAGATTGACTACATCAACGCTCACGGTACGTCAACACAGACGAATGACCCAGTCGAGACGAAAGCGATAAAGAAGGTTTTCGGTGATTATGCTTACAAGTTGAAAGTGTCGTCGATAAAGGGTGCGGTTGGGCATTGTCTCGGTGCGGCGGGAGCGATTGAAGCGGTTGCGTGTGTGAAAACGGTTGGCGATGGTTTCATTCCGGCAACGTTGAACCTCGACGAACCAGACCCGTTGTGCGACCTCAATTATGTTCCGCACAAAGGAATCACGCAACCTGTCAAAACCGCGATGTCGCTCTCGCTTGGTTTCGGCGGACATAACGCGGTGATTATTGTTAAACGGTACGATGAATCTGTGTAGGATACGTAGAGACGCACGGCTACGAGTCTCTACCTAACAAGCAAGGAGGATTTCAAATGGCATCTAAAACGCAATTGCTCACGCAACTTATGAAGTCGAAACAATTTCGGAGGTTGTTTGGTAAGAACAAAATCATATTGATAATTATAGTTGTGCTGAGTGCGGTTTTGGCGTTGTTACCGTCACCTAACATCGCGCCGCCCGCGCCAGAAGAACAAGAATATAATGTCTTACGATGCGTTGACGGTGACACAATTGCTCTCGACGACGGATCGGGTAACGAGATGAAAGTTCGTCTCATCGGAGCTGACACGCCGGAGACCGTCCGACCTAACACGCCAGTACAGCCCTTTGGTGAAGAAGCGTCGGCATACACGAAGCGGCTGATACACGAATCGAACAATAAAGTTCGTCTTGCATACGATGGCGATAGTCAAGACAAATACGGCAGAGTGCTGGCGTTGGTATATGTAACTATACCGCAAGAGGGCGAGATAATGCTGAACGAGCGTCTAATCAGTGAAGGGCTGGCGAGGGCAAGATTACAATACAACTATTCCGACGCATTGAAACAACGATTCCAGCAAGCAGAAGAATCCGCGAAACGAGAAAG
>JAITST010000105.1 GCA_031287585.1 Planctomycetaceae bacterium
AACGGCGAAGTGCCGGAATCGTTTGAGCATAACAAACATAAATTTGCACAGAAGGATTGTGATGCGAGTTGGACGAAGAAGGGCGATGAGTCGTTTTTCGGTTACAAAGACCATCCGTGTGTTGATGCGATTTGGAAGTTGATATGGGGTTACGGCGTGACGACCGCGAAGGTTCACGATAGTGTACCGTATTTGGATGTGTTGCCGGCGGAGCCGCTTCCGGGCAGTGAGGATGCGTATGCGGATGAAAGAGGAGACGCTGCGCAGTATTGGTTTTGCGAGGGCGAAGTTTTGGATAGGAATGAGAAATTTAGGCAGTAATATCAGCCGCTATTTGAGTTTGAAAAAGTTAAGCAGAGTGAATTAGGGCGGAGATACTCCGTTTGGACGGCACAAATCTGCCGTCAAAACGGAGAAAAAGAAAATACCTGCAACCGAAATATGTGTGAAATTTGCCAAACCCGCATACCCCCTGCCATTATTGTGAAAAAAAGTTTATACTGGTAAACGTTTATTTTTCAGTTTTAACAACCCCCTACTCAGAAAACTTTGTTTATGTTTCGCAATTATTTGCTTTTAACAAATTTGTACTCACCGAACCGTCTCGCTAGCGGTTACTGGACTTTTGCGTGGCGTGCATTTCGTTGTGGTCTTGTTTTGTTTTGTTTATTGAGTGTTACTTACCTTTTGGCTATGGCTTTGTTTGGTGATACTGGGAGCGGATTCATCTCTCCGGTTTTTGGACAGGAAACAGTTCAAGGTGATGCTGGCGGTAATACGGCTGGCGATGGTGCCGGTAATACTGACTTACCGCCGCGCAAACGTTCGTTTCTGGCTTATTTTGTACAATCGCTTGGGTTTAGTTTTGGTCTGACTTTTTTGGCTTTGTCGGTATGTGATGTTGCCTTGATTATGATAAATGTGTTTGTGATTCGCCGTCCTGCGATTATGCCTGCGCCGCTTGTTGAGCAGTTTACTACATTGCTCGACAACAAGCAGTATCAGGAGGCATACGAACTTGCAAAGGAAAGCGATTCGTTTGTTGGTAAGGTATTGGCGGCAGGGTTGGCGAAGATTGGCGGCGGTTATGAGGCGATTCAAAAGTCGATGCAGGATGTTGGCGACGAGGAGTTGATGACGATGGAGCATCGCTTGTCGCTGCTTGCGCTGATTGCGAATATCTCTCCGATGATTGGCTTGCTGGGAACGGTTGTTGGAATGGTCGAGTCGTTTCAGGTTATTGCGAACTCGTCGGCTGCACCGCAGGCAAGCAAGTTGGCGGAAGGAGTTTCGACCGCACTGGTAACGACGGAAGTCGGGTTGTTCATCGCGATACCGTCGATTGTTGCGTATGATATTCTCAGAAATATGTTAGCGAAGTTGATCCTCGAAGTTACATTTGTTACAGATAACCTTATGAGCAGATTCAAATAGGACAGTCTAAAATTAACTAACCCATTATTACAATGAAGTTAAAACCACGGTCGAAACACGAGACGCTCGATATGACTCCTATGATTGACGTTTCGTTTTTGTTGATAGCGTTTTTTATGGTGTTAATCAATTTCTCGGACGTTGACCAGAACGAGCGGATAAAGTTACCCGATAGCGAGTTGGCGAAACCGCCGGAATCGTCGCCTGCCGAACCGCTTGTGATTCAGATTTTGCAGGACGGTAACACAATTTTCGCGGGCAACGATTACGATAAAGATGGGTTAAGCCGTACTCTTGATCGTGAAGTAATGTTCTTCAAACAGATGAACGTTACAACGAAAGATATAACTATAATCCTGCGGGCGGACGCGCGTTGCCCAACTGGTTTGGTTCGCGATATTATTGAATTGTGTCAGGAAAAGAAGTTTGAGAATTTTAAGTTTATGGTTAAGCAAAAGGAGATATTTTGATGGGATACGCGGGAAATTTATTGATTGCATCGCCGCATTTGGATGACCAGAATTTTAGCCGGACTGTTGTACTTTTGGTTGAGAGTAACGAAGGCGGGACGATTGGCTTGGTTTTGAATCGGGTTACAGACCGTGCCGTTCGTGAACTTTGGGAAGTTGTTTTTCAGCGGAGTTGTAAGAGTGAACAGTTTTTGCGGATTGGCGGTCCCGTATTTGGACCGCTTATGGCGTTGCATACTCAACCACTGCTTTCTGACATCGAAGTTTCAAACGGTATTCATTTTTCTACAGACAGACAACATTTGGAAACACTCGTCGAGAACAACATCGAGCCATACAGTTTGTTTATGGGTAACGCCGGTTGGGGACAGGAGCAACTCACTTATGAAATTAAGCAAGGAGCATGGTTTTTGTTGCCTGCGTCTTCGGAGATTGTGTTTGGAGATACTACTGATATTTGGAAACAAGCATTGCTGTTGGCTGGGAGTAATGTTATGAGTAGTATCTTGGGGCGAACTCTGCCGGATGACGCAAGTTTGAATTGAAAGATACTCTCACACAATAGGCGGTAATTCCGTCGGCACTCCGACGGAGTTACGTTCGTTAAACCGAATCCAATCTACATCAACACTGCGTAACTTCACTTAACGCAAAACGACACCGGGTAGGTATGCGCTAAGTGATGTTAGAAAACGTGTTCGCGTTCGCGGCAATGTGAAAATTATTGCCTCAAAACACTACTTATGGTTTTTCGACTGTAATGTTGTATTCGGTATTCCCTTCGACATCACAGTTCAGACCGGATGTTCTAACAGACTCGTACTTTTGTGCAACATACCGGACAAGCGGAGTGCCATCGCTACCACCGCCGCTTACCGCAATGATACGTACTTTGTATTGCCCCTTTGGAACCTTATCGCCTTCTTGAATAGAACCCAATGAATAACGTCCTTCCTTGTTGATTGAACTAAAACCTTGAAAGGTCTCTGATTCAAAAATGATATTTCCTTCTGTGAGCGGTGAACCGTCTGGAAAAGTAATCTGTCCCGTTACGGAAACGTTTTTATTACACCCGCAAAAGATACAGCAGAGCAGGAGTAAACTCAAAATTGAAAATGTTCGCATTATATTTTCCTTGTAAAAAATTGAAAAATTGTGGATAAAATGAACGTTAACGGCGGGACTTGCCCGTCGCTAACACGGCAATGACTTTACGGCGACGACGCTGCGCCGCCGTCTTGACAATCGGAGAGCATAAAAATAATCTGGTCTGGTACAGTTACGGACAACGAACGTACAGAACCATCTCCCATAACGAACTGACAAACTCTCGCGTGGTAACTGCCGAATCCGTAAGCATCGTTTGGTCGGCAATCTGGTGATGAATTTGTACCTTCGTTTCGGAAGTTTTTATTTCGTGCAAGTACAGAAACGTGACCGGAAAAAATCTGATTAAAACGAACCAATGCCCCATGTTTGTTCGTGCCGGTTTGCATATAAGTACAGTCCGCAAGGAATACTTTCGAAGATGTTCTGCTTCCCATTGCACACTTTCCGAGAGCCCCAATCGGGATGTGTTTTTCTCCAACAATTAACTGGTTAGAAGTTCCATCTCTCCAACGTTCAAAACCGTGCGACGGTTTCCACGCATTACAATCAGTTCCAGTCATAGCGGCGATACGAAACGGTCCGGTAAAATTCCCATAATTCGCTGTTCCCTCGTTATTCCATTCTGAACGCGAGAAGAGATATTTATACCAATTTGAGGGATTGGGTGTTGTTGTTTCACCGGTACTAGGAGCCAACTTAGCTGCATAAAAAACAACAGCATAATCTCCTTGCGGACCAGGACCGCCAGCATACGCATCAGTGGTAGGACTTGTCATTACCGAATCAGAAGGAGACCTCCGTGTTGGGCATTTCATAATAGAAACACTACCGAAAGATTCACTTTCTCCCGGGTAATTTGGTTTACCGGGATAGAGACAGTCATTAACGTAATCATGCCAGTTCAGATTGAAACCGACCGGAGTTTTCGACGGTGATTTCATTGTTGTCAAAATATCGTAGAGCGATTGTTTCTCCATGTAGGGAAACAAAAACCCGAAGAACCCGACTTTAAATTCATCAATAAAACATGGCGGCGCACCTTGTTTGGTATCGTGAAAGTTGTGAACCGCAAGCCCTAATTGTTTCAAGTGGTTGGAACACTGCATCCTACGCGCCGCCTCACGGGCGGCTTGCACAGCGGGCAAGAGCAAAGCAATCAGAACGCCAATAATGGCGATAACAACAAGAAGCTCAAGCAAAGTAAAAGCCGAGCGAGAAGAGCGATTATTGTATCTTCTACAAACTACGCCCCCCCCCCATTTTAACATTTGGTTAATTGTGTTAATTTGTGTTTTTACAAAGTCTGTCATAGTTTTTTCCTTTCGAGAAAAGATTGGTGTGTGTTTGTCGCGAACTGTTCGCAACTCCGAGTTACACGTTATAAGCCAAAACAACCTGCGTGTCAATGCAGATAAAAAAATTTTTTCTTTTGGTCTTTTGGGGGTGCATAAAAATTTAGCGGGGGTTATGGGTGTTTCCAAGCGTGTTTCCATTGGTCGGAATAGAGAGCGGCACACAACACCGTCATCTTCTCCGCCCGCTCCAACCGCCAGTACCGACACATCGCCGCCGTCCCCCAAATTAAATCGAAATGCCTTGCAGCGTTCCGTAAAATCATCAATCTTATCCAACGTGGCGAACGCCATATTCACTGTCGGCTTCGGCAAGTTCCACTTGTCCCACTCATTCGGCGAAGCACTGACACCGCGTTTCCGTTTCGTAAAGTCCGCAACTTTGCACTCCATCCAGCAGTGCGTCTTATTTTCGTGACGTATATTGATGAACGCTCCGTCGGCAGTGAATTCTGTATCGCCTTTCGCCTCTTGAAACGCTTTGCGAAGAGCAGCATT
>JAITST010000125.1 GCA_031287585.1 Planctomycetaceae bacterium
GGGTGAAATCAATAGTTCAGCACGAAACGCAATATCATCGTTTTGATTCGTTTCAATCGCGTTGACCTGACGAAAAAAATCCTCTGGATTTGCGTCAATCCAGAGATTCAAAAAAGCAACATCAAACAGACACAACTTTCGCAACAAATGCGATGAATCCGCGTTTTCACTTTCGTAGCATTGTGCTGCCTGAATATAAAGTTTTCGCGTTTGATAGGCGAGTTCGGGATTATTTGTTAGTTCAGCCAGGCGGTGCAGCAAAACCGCATGAGTATGAAGAGTTGATGCCGAAACAGCAGTCGCGGTTTCTGTTTCCGAAATATACACGTTGACCAACGCTTCATATTCCGTTAAGTTTTTCACTGTGGGACAACCATTCAATATCAAAAAATCGAGTAACCCTTTCATACCGTCCGACTGCGGAACAAATGAAAATGCCAACTCGTCAAGTTTTTGTTTGGAGATATTCGTGTTGCCCAAAGAACGAAACGTTTCTCTGACGACAGGAAGGTACCATGGAATCTCTTCAAACCACCATTTGCCGGAATAACCAACAAACTGTAACGATTCTGCCATTGATACTTTCGACAATTCTAACGACGGTGCCGTGTCACGGGGCGAAATCTTTTGTGTTGATGTATTAGGAGTATTCTGATTAGGTTGGTATTTAGCAGCACTGAAATAATGGATACCGTATCCAAGCAACAATAACAGTGCCGCGGGCGGCAGGTACTTTGTGAAAACTGCGTGAGAAAATTTATTAGCCCGTTTCGCAAAAAAAACGGTACTTGCCGCCCCGCTATTATTGAACGATGAATCACCCTGCTCCGCCAACCATTCAAGCGGCTCTTTCACGGTATATGGTTCAATACGCAGCGCAATATCAATCGGTTTCGCAAAACGATGCGACGGTTTCTTCGCCATCATTTTCTTAAAACATTTCTCAACTCCGTCAGGCAAGTTTTCACAAAATGAATGAAGTGATGGTACTTCGTTTTTGAAATGAGCGACCATTCGTTGTTCACGGTTCAATTCGGGCAATTCAAACGGAGCGCGACCTGTCAACATAAAAAAGAAAAGACAACCGAGACTGTAAATATCAGACCGAATCGTTACCGTCGAAGCATTTTCCCATTGCTCCGGCGCACAATAATCGACGCTGCCCATCGTCGTACCTAGTGTTGTTAGCGAATAATTATTGTCGCTTTGTTCGTCGCTGATTATTTTGCCGAGACCGAAATCGAGAATCTTAACCGTTCCATTACGTGAAATCATCACATTACCCGGTTTAATATCGCGATGAACTATGTTTTGTTCAAACGCATATTGAAGTCCGGTCGCAATTTGACGTAAAATTTCACACGCAACAGGAATCGGCAACGCACCATTACTTTCCACAATTTTGTGAATATCTTTGCCGTGAACAAGTTCAGAAACAAGATAGTAACGTCCGGCTTCACAACCAGCGTATTCATACTTAACGATATTATCGTGCGATAGTTTTGCTCCAAGACGCATCTCACGCAGAAAACGGTCGGTACTTAAAGATTGGTCAATATCTTTACGTAATACTTTAATGGCGACATCACGTTCCAACAAACGGTGATAGCCGTGATAGACATGTCCCATTCCGCCTTTACCGATGCTTTCGTAATACTCGTATTCACCGAGTTGACGGCTTGACATTACTTTTTTGTAGAGAGCGGGAACATGGTCGCAGTAGAGCGAAAACTGTTTAACGTAACCATCAACATTTACATTAATTCCGTTTTTGAAACGTAACTCAATATCCATCAATACCAACTCGTCGAATATAATATGACGGTTTTCTTCTTGTGCAGATACAATTATTTTTTCCAAATGATGAATTGATTGAGATGTCCACGTTTTCTCAAATTCATCTGCTAGAGTATCTATTTGGTCATCAACGGAACTCATCAAAAATCGCCCTCGTGGTAAAATAATATTTTCATATAACCATTTACTGATTTTTTTACTATACCTAACACGCTCAAAAACATTCAATTTTCAATCGTATTCAGTATATTGCTGTCGGTTTTAACCGACGGATGCGGTACTAATCTTTGCCCCGTAGGGGCTAAATCAGGATAACCCCGTGCGCTAGCACGGGGTAAGCACCGCCAATAATCCAACCCCGCAAGGGGTTGAATAAAGTATTCGATTCTGTGATTGATTGAACCCCTACGGGGTAGGGATTCGTAGGAACACAACCCACCGTCGGTTAAAACCGACGGCATTGTTATCTATCTTACGCCGTCGGCTTCAGCCGACGGAGCTGGTGTCGCCCCACTCACCGTCGATACGGTATTCGTATCTTTTAAATGTGACCATTTTTCCCGAATTTTTGCCAGTTTTCGTTCGACAGTCCGTCTGACACAACCAAGTTCTTCCGCAGTGTCATCAATTGAATACCCTTCCATAATAAGACGCGCGACGTTTCGTGTTGATTCATCTTCGAGCATCTCAAAAAGGTTTTCACAGGTATCCAAAAATTCAACTTCGAGATAAGGAGTGATAACGTTATTATCAGCGACATTCCCGATACCCGGCGTTTTTTTATCGTTATTCTTACCGCCCGCGTCGAAAAACGAGTCACCGCGAATCTTTCCGCCGCCGCGTTTTTGACGATTCTGGTCACGATTACTTTTGAAAATCTTACGGCAAACAATCGTTGCTAATATCTTCCAAAGTTCGTTGTTACCGGAAATCGAATGAAAACGTTTTTCAGACAAACCTTTGTAAAAACTATGAATGGCACTAACCGCAATATCTTCCTCATCGTGAATCCGCTTGCAATAAGGTTGCATCTTACGACGCGCCAGTGCAACCAACCCGTCAAAGTGAAGATTCCAAAATTGTTCAAACGCGCCATCGTCCTGATTCTGAATAGCGTTAAGAAGCAATTGTATGTGAGAGTCGGAAATGTTTGGCATTGGAGTAATAACTGCGTTTTACAAATAACTGTTGTCAAACTACCCCGTTAGTGGTTGAATCTGGATAACCCCGTGCGGCAGCACGGGGTACGTGTCCCCTGAAACCGAACCCCGTAGGGGTTCAATCAATCACTGAATCGAACACTTTATTCAACCCCTTGCGGGGTTGGATTATGGGCGGTGCTTACCCCGTGCTAGCGCACGGGGTTATCCAGATTTAACCCCTACGGGGTAGGGATTTGTAGTAACGTTTAACGATATAAAATCATAAATCTAAATTAAGTACACACTCAAAGGGATGCGGCTAGAACTATCCCTGTTAAGGCAAGTTGTCTCTGCGGGAGACAACTTGCTTGGGGGGAGAATTTATAATTACCAAACCCACGAAAAACCAACGGTACCAATACCGCGGCACGGACGACTATTTCTGTCAAAGAAATAATCCAAAGAATAACTAGCATACAACGCAAAGTTTTTGCGAAGGTCGTATTGTGTTGTCAGACCTAATGTAGTGAATTGACGACCAACACCGTCTCCATAAATCCGCGTCGATTCTGCTTCTCCGACTATGTCAACATTGTAGGCAATATCCGCTTTAATCGCTAAATAATTAAGCATAGTGACATAATCTGTTCCGATACGGAAATACGCTTCGTCGTAAGAAACATTATATAAATCGTAATGATGGTAGTCAAGTGCGAGAACCGGTCTGAAACTAACATTTTTCGCGGCAAGAAATCGTTTACCGTATTCGAGTGTTGTGTCAAAGGAACTGCCAGAGAGACCATAATAAGTAGCATTTGGATCAAAACTCTCACATCCGCGTCCATCAAGCCAACCATTGCCCACAATAACGCGAAGGTCTGACTGATTATCGAATCTGTGTGATCCATAAAAACTCAGGTTATAATTATTTGTTCTCGTCCAATTAGGATAATCAGGAGTACCAGGATTATTATCATCCGACCAATTTGCCCGAGTCCCGGAATACGCAAAGGTTACACCAAACTGGTTGTCTCTTGTGCGGTAAATATCTGTTCCGACCTGAATACCGTCAGTGTCAATATCATAATTGTGTGCCGGAGCAGTGTCTGTGATTCCGAGGTAATTGACCCACGCTGCTTTTTTTCCTTTTGCCCCACCGCAAATGGCGGAACATGGATTACAGTCTGACTGTGCGAGCATTGTTCCGCCATTTGCCGCGTTAAGTGATGCGAAACCCAACGCACCGCCGGCTGATAAAGTGTTAAAGTCGATACGTGCGCTGATGGCTCTGAATGTTGCTGCCGTTACCGCCGACTGAGATTGACCGCTAACCTCGTTTGGGTAAGTAGGCATAGATAGTTGTCCATAAACGCTTGTTGCCGTGAATGACAACAAAAGAGCAAACAACACAAGTGATAGAAAACGATGAATTTTCATAGTGTTACCTTTCTTAAATTAAACACAATGTATGTGAAAATGGCGAATTATGCACCGCGCATAAAACCATAAACACGAACAAAAGAACAAAAACAACTCCTAAAAATCTACTCTCCCGACGTGTGAGGGTGTCGCAAATTTCTTGTGACGAAAATCCGGATTGTAGGGTTTTTTAGAAGTTGTCCGAAACGAACCTGCCCCTAATTTCGACACGCTAGAACTCAAACATTAACTACCCCCCCCCCCCTGCGTAATCGCTATACTCTACCTATTTTAACATTTTGGGCATTTAGAAATGATGGGAACTATGTACAAATAACGCCTGAAATGCCTATAAATACGCAGTATTACAAAAATTCGGATATTTCATCAGTTTAGTTAGCGAAGTTTGCGTAAAATGGGCAAAATCGTTTACGCCCGAATTATTTTAAAATATGTCATATTTTTTTGAAAAACGGGTATTTGTGTACTAGACGTGTTCGGTTATTGATTAGAGGTTGACAAAGAATCCCTACCCCGTAGGGGTTGAATCTGGATAACCCCGTGCGATAGCACGGGGTAGGCACCGCCAATAATCCAACCCCGTAAGGGTTGAACAAAATGTTCGATTCAGTGATTGATTGAACCCCTATGGGGTTTGGGATTTGTCGTAACGTTAACGATATAAAATCATAAATCTAAATTAACCCCGCCTTCAAAGGGATGGGGTAATGAGGTAGAAACATTTACTATGCGAAACATTATATTTTTTCTGCTTATCCTCGTAACAGCGAGCAACATCTTTGCTCAATTCGGCGGTCGCCCTAATATGGGCAACATCGGCGGACCTATTGACCGTTGGAACACGAACCCAACAAGACGTGATATTGCATCCGCTTTTCCGTTCAACGGCGACAACGTTCAACATCCAAATCCTATCGACTGGCAAGATGAGGTACGCAGACAGCGAACGGAAATTGAAAAAGAAAAACAGGATACCGAAAAATTACGTGAAGAAAACAGGTTGTCGGAAGAGAAACGTATTGCGGAGTTAGAAGCCGAAAGACGAAGAGTTGCCGACCAAAAGGAGAAGGAAAAAATTGAAAAAGAGTTGCGTGATATTCAAAGTCAACGTGAAGAAGCGGAAAAAGAGCGGCAAAGAGAAGTGACCGAAGGCAAATCGCCGAAAAATTATGCCGTTCTGATTGGCGTAAATAAATATACTCAAATCAGCAAAAAAGATAACAAGGAAAAAGGCAGTCGTGTTGCGGAGTTAGATTTAGAGGATTTAAGATATGCAGTCAATGATGTAACAGAACTAGCGGAAGTTTTAGTTAAAGGAAAATTCGTAACAAAAGAAAACATTACCATACTGACCGACAAAAGCAGTGCGGATTTACTGCCTACGAAAGAGAACATTGTGAAATGTATCGCCAAAACTATTGCCCGCATAGAAAGTGAGGATAAGAACGACGAGAAGAGTTGTGTGTTAGTGGTATTCTCCGGTCACGGTGTTGCGTTTCCTACGCAGGGCGGTGAATATAGAAGTTACGTTTGCCCGCGCGGTACTGATATCTCTATGTACGAAACTACGAAAGGTGACGGAAAACAAAAGGAACAAAAGTGGGATATAGAAGGGCTTATTTCGTTGGCGGATTTATTTCGCGGTTTGGAAGATGA
Organism: Planctomycetaceae bacterium; assembly: GCA_031287585.1. Classification (GTDB taxonomy): domain Bacteria; phylum Planctomycetota; class Planctomycetia; order Pirellulales; family Thermoguttaceae; genus UBA8133. Next base: position 6,036 of record JAITST010000125.1, read on the forward strand.
AACAAAAGTGAAGAAAATTACTATATTAGATGCCTGCCGAAACTTAACCAAGACACAGGAAAGCACTACCAATAGTCAGGGAAAACCAACACCATCTCAATCGTCAACATCACAGCGAGGCGGACGAGTGACTCGTTCCAATTCCAATCCTCAAACAAAAAACAATGTACAAACCGCTAATAAATTCACTGCGCAATTGATTGTCAAAGAGAAAGACAAATCCGGCAAGGAAATAATAAAATCAGCGTCACCAGTCGGTTTGGATAATTTCAAAGATAGTGATATTGCAACGTATCGGATGATATTTCGTTTATCAAGTTGTGAGATTGGTCAAATGTCTCATGAAGACGATGGTATCAAACACGGAGTATTCACAAACTTTTTGTTGAAGGGAATACAAGGGCAGGCGGACACTGACAATAACAAACAAATTGACATCAACGAGTTAGCAAAATTTGTCAAGGAAAAAACAAAGCAATACGCTGAACAGGTACTAGAAGTTTCGCAAACTCCGGTATCTTACAGCAATGAATTTGATTCGTGTGTCATTTCAGATTTTTAGTACATTTCTAAAAATCGCAATTTTAACCGCAGAGTTCGCAGAGAAACGCAGAGATTTTATTTAAGTATTTTCAACCGTAATCAATATAACACCTCACTATGAAAACAACTACTCGTTTATTGCCAGTATTACTAACGTTACTTTCCATCCCGTTATGTGCTTACGCGGAATCAACGCTGGCACTGAATCCGTTACTCGACGACTTCGCGCGGCAAATATCCGCAAAGATGCAAGAGAAGAACATAACAATGACCGGTGTGCTTCCGTTTTTCTCTGTTTCTTCCGACGGCAATGTGACTGTCGGTACCGCTGAACTCGGATTGTTACCGGGTATGTGTACGGAAAGATTGGAAAAGGAACTTGTTAAAAATCTTCCTTCCGGTTGCGAGTCGGTTCGTTATCAAAGAGTTCAATCTGCTCTTGCTGAACACGGTATAAAAGTTGAGGACATATATTCGGGAAAGATGGATGCGGTTGGTACCGTTAAGTTTGTTGATACAAAATCTCTTAATTCGTTTATTGTTGGTAAAATCACACGTCTCAACAATGACGGACTTGTTGAAATATCATGTGAACTAACAGGTTTGCCAAACACAACAGCACTCGGAACGTTCACTGGCAAGGTTCAACTTTCTCAAGCGGAACTTGCGGGAATGGGACGTTCAATGCAGTCACCGCAATTAGCACAAGCGGCGGGAAAGGTGAGCGCAACGGCAACGGTAACAAATTTCGCCGCAAACGCGGTTGACCCTGAGTATAGACCGGGTTTGACTGCAAACACAATCGCAGTCGAAAACGCGGCAAAAAATATAATCGAGCCGCCTGCTCGCGCAACGGTTATGACGGACATTTCACTGGTTCCATTGACAGATGAGCAAGCCGAATTGTTCCGTGTCACGGTTGTTGTAAAGAGGAGCGGTAGATTTGTACCTGTCAAACCGATTAAAAAAGGTGATAAGTCGTTTATCCCGTTAGAACGCGGCGATGTTTACAAGATTCGGATTTACAATCCGACTACCGAAACGGTGATGACTCGTGTTTTGGTTGATGGTTTGAATACATTACCGGAGAAGATTGAACCGCTGGAAAATGTGAAGTTTACCGCCGTTTCCGAAGCGGACACGATGAAATATATCGAATCGTTGAAACTGGCTGGTGCGATAGTTGTTCAGAATGATGACGGCTTTTATCGTGTTGCGCCGCCGTCGGGACTAGACAACGCGCGTCCGTGGATACTGAGACCACGTGCTGAAGTTGAAATTTCAGGATTTTTTTACAGCGATGGCTCCGACGGAAATTACAAAGAGTTCAAGGTGACAGACGCACCGTTTTCAGTAGGCGGACAAACCAATTTCACTGACCAATTGGGAATGATAACGGTTGGCTTCTTCACCGCTATCCCGAAATCCAAAACAACGACAAAAGGGTTTACAGAACGCAGGATAGGTACCGGAATGGGACAGTCTTACCAACAAAAGGTCATTGTAACCGATTCGCTAATTGTGGGCGGTATTCTGGAAACGCACCAATACTTCTATGCCCCCCGTAGTGACATCGAAGCAATCGGTAGCACAGGAAAACCGACGGAGCGAAATATACCAACAAGATACCGCAGACGGTAATCGTTGTTGCGGAGTGTAAAAATTAACGGGGCGATTTTGGATTTTAGATTTGGGTTTTAGGTTAGCATCCGTCAGAGAATAACTCGTCCCAATCTTTTCTGGCTGAACACGATTGAAAATTGTTTGTGTCGCGATGTAATCGTAACCCAAAATGCTGATTGTGGAACATCAAAAACGTATCG
>JAITST010000134.1 GCA_031287585.1 Planctomycetaceae bacterium
AAGATTGGGTCTTCCATTTGCCTGACTTCCTCCGTTCCGTAGTAAGGTCCCATTGCGTCAACCCACAAGATTACCCGCAACAAATCCTCACCGCTTACCTTCACCCCGTTGTGTTCACCACTCATCATTCTGTGAATCAACCGGCTCTTGTACGACAACTTCGTCATCGGAGGATACGTCTTATACGCGGCTGGGTCAAGTGTGCTATACGACTCAACCAGAATCGTATCCGCCCAACCGAACCCGCCAATCGGCTTATCAGCGTCGCGTTGCTTGTACGGCGAACCCCACGTTGGGCTTCCCATCAGCGTCATATACGGCTCTTTGAAACCGAGAAAACCCGGTCGCAACGTCGCGTTAAACTTTTTATACGCATCGTGATTCGGGTCTTCGTGACACTTCCCGCAATACTTGTCCAGCGTCGGTTGTACGTAACGTTCATAACCAACCGTTATGTCATCCCACGCTACCGGCGTAATATCCGACGGCGCACGTGTCAACGCCTTACCCGTTCTCGCCGTCACCGCCGTCCGAATGTGCGACTCGTGACAGCCAAGACAACCGCGAGTCTCACCCGGCAACACGCCCGTAAAACTCTTCATCGTTTGCAACGCCAGTTGGTTCTCGTCGAGCAACTGGAAGTGTAACGCAATACCGCTCGGCGCACGGAAACTCACGCTGCCATCCGCTTCAATCGGTACCGTCCCAATTATCTTCTTCACGCCTTCTGACTGATTCGCCGAAATTTCTGGTCCTGACGAAACGTAATTTCGCTTGTACCAATACGTGTAAGTCTTATGTTCAATAGACCAAATCCGCAGGAACTTCGCCTTCCCGCGAATCTCTTCCGGCATATTCTCATACACATTATTACTGTATATCACGCCCGTTTGCGGATTGTCGCGGTCTTCATAAGAAGGCCACTCGACACGGTCAGGCGAAACCGGCGGCTTAGTCCGCGGTCGCAACGGTTGAGCGTCGAGGATGTGGTTATCACCTTCAAACACCAACTCGCGATTACCGTTGGTATCCATCAGCAACAGAACAAATTTTTGTTCACGAAGTTTACCGTCATCACCTTTGATAATCCGTTGAGCCGAAACCAGAAAATCATTTTCGTTTAGCGGATACGGCGAATAGTACGAACCGTAGTGACCGGCTGTGTGATAAACATCCGTTTCCTTCGGGTCAACCGCACCGTTTCCGCACTCAGGCCACACAACTTCCTGCGTCACCTTCGTCAAACCGTCAGGAAAGTTGAGACCTTTCGCGGGGTCGATTATACCAACGCTGCCAGAAAACCAGTTGTGGTGAGCGGAGCCGGTGAACATTACACGCTCACTGCCCGGAATCGAACGAGCGTCTTTGAGCAAGTCAGGCCAAACCGACTGATTCCCCCAAAACGTTTGCACCTGCGAACCGTCCGCGTTCATCGTCCACAAACTCTGCGCACGCCAAAGCGGTTTGTCGGTATATTCCCAACGAGTGAAAATCACGCGTCCGTCATTCATCACCGACGGCGTATATTCCGGTTCGCCGTTACGCGAAATGAGGTACAAACTCTTATCACCCGGCTTCGTATCGAGCGACATCCGAGCCATCACAAACGCATTCGTCGGCGGCATACAACGCACGTAAATATGTCCGCGAGTTGTGAGAAACATAATGTTTTTACCGTCTGGTAGATAAACAGGGTCGAAGTCATCGAAAATTCCGGCGGTCAACTGACGCGAGCCGCTGCCGTCAACGTTAATCTCGTAAATATGAAAATTCTTTTCGTTATGCGGTTTGAAACCAACGAGAACACGCCGAGCGTCATACGACAAGTCAGGCCGCCAGAACGAACCGTGAAGCGGCTCTTGCGGCATCAACTTCGTCTGATGACCAGCCGGACTTAAACCTTTCAGCGTCATAAGCCGTCCACCCGGTACTGCCATATAACCAAGCCGGTGACGTGTTTCGTGCCGCCACTCACCACCGTCGGGCATTGGCGAATCGACGAACATAAGCGAGTCGAAGTCGATAACCGGATTCTTGAACGTTATCGCGCGTTTGATTTTGCGAACCGCAAAGTACAACTCACGGTTCTCGCTATCTCTACCGTTACCGTCGTTTGCCGCCGCCAACTCTTTCGCCTGCTGTTCTAACGACGCGATTTCTTTCAACTCATTCGTGAACGTAACGTTGGTATATTGACGCGAAATCCGTGCCGCTAACTCACGTGTCCAAGTTATTTCCTGCAACGAACGCTCGACAGTCGGCTTGTCACCGGACTGGAACAACCATTCATTTTCGATTATCGCTTGCGACTCGGCTTCGGTACGGTCTTTGACCGGCGGCGTTGACGGCGTTCGGTAACGCGCAACACTCTCCGCCGTGTAAGGACGCTCCTCGACAACGTTTTCCATATCAAGAACAATTTCGTATAACTGCAAGCCGGTCAAATTCGTCAATGAAAGTTTGTCGCTAAATTCCTTCACCCGATTCCACTTCACCCGCTCGTCGTTGTTTAACAACTTCCATTGCGTTTCGGTTATCGGAAGATATTCGTTGTACGCAACACGAAGTTGCTCCGTGCGAGTTTTGAGTTGTTCAGCGTTTGACATCAACCAATCAACCGGGCTGCGTTGGTACTTGACCGCGCAATCGTTGACTTCATTTGGGAAATCATTACGAATCAAACGGTGTAGTACAACTTTACTATACACATCAAACTTCATCTCACCCGATTTATTGGAATTTTGTTCCGTCTCTTTTATAAGCGTTTCCAGTTTCTCGCGGGTTGCCAACAGCGTCGCGTTGTACGTCTCACGCTTGACATAGTATTTCGTAATGGAATCGTCAGACAGCGGTTTTACAACATTCCCACCGCCTTGTTGATATAGCGACTGAATTTCGTCGGGCGATAATGCTTTCGCGTAAAACCGTACGTCGTCCATCTTGCCCTCGAAAAATTCGCTCGAACCGTCGCTTGAACCGATAAACGCGGGTGCGTTGACGGTAACGGATTCGAGAGTGTCGTATTGGGCGCGCGCGACTGCGTCACGATTTTTGTTAAACGGACGGAAATCAGCGGCGGTACTCAAACACGACTGACGTAAGTAAGAACCAATCTCGCGACCGTCAAGGAAAACACGCATACATAATCCATCGAAAGTACCGACAGCAAAATGCCATTTATTGTCCACTATTTCGGACGGAGATATGAGAGCGTCGCACTCGGCATAGTTACCGCCGGTATTCAAGCCGAGAGTGAGAAAGCGGCCATTGTCTTGAAACGAAAACAGAATCCGTTTTGTTTCGGAGTTACCGCCGCCCGCGCTGGAATCTTCCTTCCGAAAAATCTCACGATACCCGCTCAAAGATTTCGGAGCAACCCAAGCGGATATGGTAACTTCGGTAATACCGCTGGGCAAAAAGTCCGGTGATATAGAAATTTTATAATTACCGGAAAGTTCAACACCTTTACCAATCACACCATCGACAAGCGGCAAATCGCGGGATACCGAAGCATCAAACCGCCCGGCAGAATCCTTAATAACACCGCCTGAAAAATCATCAAACCCCCACCGTCCAATCAAACTATCGTTGGCAACAGCGGTCGGAGATAAGGCAGCAAAGGCAAGAACCAATGACAAAAAACCAAAACGAAACATAGTCATAATAACACCTTTCTAAAAGTGGAATTAATTAAGGGGTAATAAAAAACTATCAGACAGGAATTGTATCATACAGCAAATTTGTTTGCAATATGTTTTCAGGGAAAATCAAAATAAAATAACCGTTAAGTCGCGTTAACGCGACTGGGGAAGGATTTTTATATCGAACACGATTGAAAACGCCACGTCTCCGTCGGCTGAAGCCGACGGCAATGTTATTATTTATTGCCGTCGGTTTTAACCGACTGAGACGGCGTTGGGCATTCGCGTCACTTCTCCGCCAAGTTAAAATCAAATGTCTCTTTCCCCGTTTTGATTGTCACGTTCACATCGCTTTCAAACCAATACTTATCGGGAATTATCTGTTTCACTGGCGGCATTGTCTCGACTGTCTGCCCGGACGCTTCGTCACGTTCGCTCTTGCCGCCGAGAGGGTTGCCTTGTGCGTCTTTCTGCAAATACTCAGTACCGCGAAAGCGTACATTGAGTTCACCGTAAGGAACGGTTGCGATAAATTTTCCGTTCGTTATCAAACCGCCGCCTTCAAACGAATTTTGGTTGACCGGAATAAACTGAATCATTCCCCTGTCAACAGTTTTACCAGCAACAGTAACAGTACCGGTAATGGTAACATCTTTCTTTTTGTTACCGCAGCCAGCGTTGGCAAAAACCAAAGTCAGTACAAAAATAATAAGCAAACGATATTTTAACATTATGGTTAGACTTTCTAAAAATGAGTAAATTATTGAAATAAAAATTTGATACACTTGTCACGGCTGAAAATTGTTTGTGTCGTGATGTCGTTGTAAATAAAAATGTTGGTCATTGATTATTAAACGTAACGAGTGACACTTGTTGTCAAGTAACAACGCAAATCCCTACCCCGCAAGGGGTAAAATCTTGATAACCCCGTGCGCTAGCACGGGGCAGGCATATCCGACAATCCGAACCCCGCAAGGGGGTCAACTAGCGGGCTGCTGATTGTGACACTTTATTCAACCCCTTACGGGGTTGGGTTTTGGGATGGTCTTACCCCGTGCTGCCGCACGGGGTTATCAAGATTTAGCTCCTTACGGAGCAAGGATGTGGAAACGTTACATACAACGTCTCTACAAATTTCAATCGTGTACGATATACCAATCCTAGCCGTGCTAACGTGAATCCTTCGTATCCTACAATCCCGACGATTCACCGCCATACGCTGAACCCGCCGCGCGCCACACGTCAATGGAAATCGTTTCTGAAACAAACCGTTCCGCGCCGTCGCCCATACAAACGTTCACGCCGCCGGAGTGCCGACTGCGTGCCGCTTGCCAACGTTCGTCGTTGTGCGCCGCACCACTCATATTATTACACGGTATCTTTGTTGACAACGATTCAGCCGCGTATGTTTGTGTAGTATCCGAACCCGACAGTTTACAAATTATCATATCGGGCGTTCTGGAATTGGGACCGCTCACCGTCATAAACGACGCGCCGGGACCTTCGTCGTTGAAAACATAACCGCGAAAATCAAAACGCCCTTCCTGCGGTCTTATAAGTTCCGAAAGAAACATCGTATTCGATAAGCCGTCCGTAATATCTGACGTATCAACATTGATATTAAGATAGAAAGGGGCACCTTTCCATGGTGCGGCAGCCGTATCGTTTTTGTACGGATACGGTCTTCCGACGCTAGCCCAGAACCAATCGTTTCCCATATTTACAACGTAATTCGCGTTAGCACAATACGGTTTGAAATTCCATATCGTTGGCGCACCGTCTGACGGACAATTGTAAATCGGGACTTTTGCAATCGTTGGAGTTTTGTCACTCTCCGTGTTGCTAGAGTTTGGCAACACATGAAACGCTTTGTTGAAGTCATACTGGTCGTACAATGCCTGCTGTTCAATATATGACCAAATTCGCGGCATCCACGTATGACGTTGTTGACCAGCACCGATTCCTTTGAAACTACCGTTCGGATTCGTATTTCCGCACGGTAATTTTTGTTGGTGAATATCCATATAGTTGTGCATCGCGAGACCGTATTGTTTCAGGTGATTGCCGCACTGCATACGGCGAGCCGCTTCCCGCGCCGCCTGAACAGCGGGCAACAACAACGCAATAAGCACACCAATAATCGCGATAACAACTAATAATTCAACAAGCGTAAAAGCAATTCGTTTTCTCATTCTAAATACTCCTTAATAAAGGGTTGAAGGTTAAATAAACTTACATTAAAAATTTACGACATTAGCATCTGACACGTGACAACCGTTGTACAATGTCTGCGTGTCAACTGTTTTTGAAATTCCCCGCACACTGCCGTCACCGATGAGTGCGTTAATCGTACCGGAATGATAAGAGCCAAAAAAGTTTTGCGCGTTCGTACCGGACGCTAACATTTGCGTGTCAACAACGGGAACGGTTGCCGATTTTGCGATGAGGTCTGTCTGATTCGTGATAAGCCGCGCATAACCGCCGGCACGGAAATCAGTCCACGCCATCAGATAACTGCCGTTCCATGAATATGCCTGATTATTCGCTTTCTTTCTCGCCCATTGCGGCATGTGTTTTTCGAGAAACGCGATTTGATTCGACGTACCGTCAGACCAAGCAGTCATCTCATTGCGGCACGCCCAGGTTCTGATTTTGTTGTGGTCAGACAAATTACTATCGCCCGTAACCGACGCCGCGCGAAACGGTCCGTTACTTGTCACCGTTGCCGTTGCGTCTGTTTTCATCCTGTAAGAATCTGTCCACGCATTTGAACCGGTGAAAACCAGCGGAACGATGTACGTTGTTGTCGCGGCGTATTGCGTTGTCGCTTCAATACCGTAAGAAGGGCAACGTACCCATGGGACATTAAAACTGCCGCGTTCGGTTGCGGACAAGTTCGCAATTCCATAAGTTCCATCCGGATAGTACGGATAGTGATTGTTCCCGCCAGTTGCAACCGTTCCGTCTGTAAAAAAGATGTTACGGTTGTTTGTAATCGGACGTTCGACAATGAAATCATACAACTGTTGTTGTTCCGCAAACGGAAACAGAAAAAGATGAATACCGGGTTTGTGAATCCAAACACAAAGCGGCGGCAGACCTTTTTGTACGTCGTTAAAATTATGAACCGCAAGTCCCATTTGTTTGAGATTATTAGAACACTGCATTCTTCGCGCCGCCTCACGGGCGGCTTGCACAGCGGGCAAGAGCAAAGCGATTAGAACGCCAATGATGGCGATAACAACAAGAAGTTCAACAAGGGTAAAAGCCGAGCGAGAAGAGCGATTATTGCATCTTCCACAAACTGCGCCCCCCCCCCCATTTTAACATTTGGTTAATTTGTGTTTTAACATAATTTGTCATTTTCTTTCCTTTCGTGAAAAGTTTGGTGTGTATTTGCCTGCGGAAACATACCGCAAGCGTAGATGCACTATTCTACATGATAATACACGCAATGTCAATAGGGCACCTCTAATAACCACGCCGATATTGGTCGCCGAAGGAATCGCGTTTTTCAGAGCGACGGCGAAAGCGATTGTGCTTGGTTAATGATTAGCGGTATGTTTGATAATCGCGATAGTAGAGACGTACTTCTGTATGTCTCTACTATTGATGCCGGATATTCGGTCTCACTGTTTGCCTCATTTACCCATTTTATTATCGTAAAAATTATTTTATAGTATCCCTTGACTCGCGGTGGACTTTGTGTTACAATGTGTCGATTAACGCTCACTGTACGTCTTTACATTTAACCTTAATAACTATGCACTCACTACTACTCAAACGACGACTCATTACTTGTGTGATTATGGTCGCGGTTTTGCCGTTGCTGTTGTTGCCGCAAGTTGTTATTTGTCTTTGTGACGGCGGAATTGGGGTTTGTTTCGGGTGTGGTTGTGAGGAGTTGGCGACTTCAATAACCGATGATTGCGGTTGTTGTTCTCGTGAGACGGTTTCTGATTCACGTGATGATTTTTCTAATTGCGTTGACCCGCAATCCAGCAATGAATGTCGTTGTACTGAAATTGAGATTTTGAAAGTTACTTACTCGACAACATTTGATTACTCGTATATTTTTGACAGTGTTTCGTTTGTTGGTATTTTGCCAACTGACACTTTGAATTTGCCGACATTTTCGGCGTTTCTGTTTGATTTTCCGCCTTGTAAATCGTCGGTTTCTTTGTGTATTCTGTACTCGGTTTTGCGCAATTGATTTCTTGTACTTTCTCTACTTTGATGTGTTGTTTACGGCTATGCGCTAGTTTTGTGTTCTGCTTTTAACCGCAGAATACGCTAATAGACGCAGAGAAACGACTTATAATTTATAGGAATTAAGGGAACTACGAAGATATTTCTGTTTTTCCCTAAAACAAAAAAATTCCGTTAATGGTTACTTTTATATTTGTACTTTATCATTTTTTTTCAATGGAGAAAATACTATGTCTGTTAATATAACTCAATCAACCGCGAATGTCGGTTTGCCTACGCGTACAGATACAGGTTCGCGTTCAGTTTTTAGTTTGGTATTGTCTTGTCTTCCTAACATCGTTGTTTTTTCGATGCTTGGCGGTGTTATGCTGCTTGGACATTTTACTGATTGGAAGATGCCGAAATTTTCGGAATTAGTTGGTGCTGGCACGACTGCTGCCGACGATTGGTGTACGTCGCATCTTGTGCCGGAAAGTTTTTGTATTGAATGCGCCCCGAATTTGTTGCCGAAGAGTGAATCGTTTGGTTTTTGTAACTTGCACGGCGTTGCGGAGTGTGTTATTGACCATCCTGAACTTGCACAAACTAACACATCACCGAGTCTTCCGAAGTACGATACCGCGGCGGCGATTACTCTTATAAATCGTCCCGCGAACAATAGTACTAACTCGCTCAATACTCATCGTGTCCAATTTACGTCGCACGAGAGCGTTGTTAAGGCGGGTGTTGGAGTTGACGTTGTTGGCGAGGGACAGATTAGTGATTTTGTCACCGCGAACGGCGAGTTGGTATTTGACCCGAATCGTGTTGCTTCGTTGTCGTCGAAAATTCCCGGTACGGTTACGTTAGTTTTGAAGAAGATTGGCGATACCGTTTTGAGCGGCGAAATTTTGGCTCTCGTTGATGCGTCACAAGTCGGCTTGCTCAAATCGGAGTTGTTAAAAAATGTTTCACAACTTCAATTGCAGAAAGATAACGTCGAACGTTTGACTCCGCTCGCGGTGTCGCGTGCGATTTCGACACGTGATTTACTCGAAGCAAAGACGGCATTTCAGGAAGCGGAAGTTGCGTTGCTCTCGACTTGTCAGATGTTGACGAACCTTGGGTTTGAAATTCCTGACGACATTGAAACGGCTGATTCCAAAACGCTTGCGGCTCAGTTGCGTTTCCTCAATATACCGGAGCCGCTCGTCGAAGCGTTGCCGCCCGGAATGAAAACCGCGAACTTGATTCCAATTCGCTCGCCGTTCGACGGCGTGTTGATTTCTTCGGATATCGTTGTCGGTAACGTTGTTGAAACGTCAAAGCCGCTGTTCACTGTTTGTGACGTGAGCAAGATTTGGATAATGCTGAACGTTCGGCAGGAAGACGCAAAATACGTGCAAACAGGACTGACGGTAAAGTTTCGTTCTGACGACGGCGACCACAACGCGAACGGCGTTATTGCGTGGATTAGTCCGTTTGTTGACCAGCAAACGCGGATGCTCAAGGTTCGCGCGGAGATTGATAACCCGAACGGTTTACTCATTGATAAGACTTACGGCAGCGGACAAATTGTGATTCGCGAAGAGGCGAACGCGATTCTTGTTCCGAAGGAGGCGGTTCAGTCAACGCCCGACGCACGTTTTGTTTTCGTTCGTGATAAGAATTATTTTGACGATAAGAATCCGAAATTTTTCCACGTTCGACAAGTACGTGTCGGTGCGGTAAACGGAAAAAACGTTGAGTTGCTCGCAGGTGTTTTGCCGGGTGAAGTCGTTGCGACTACGGGAAGCAATGTTTTGTTAGCACATTTGTTGCGAGCGAATTTGGGTGCGGGATGTTGTGCAGAGGATTAGAGGATTAATGAACAACAATCTTGAATGGTAATCATCTCATTGTCCCGTAAGGGTTAAATTTGGATAACTTCTTGCGGGATAAAGATGTAGAAACGTTGCGTATAACGTCTCTGCAACTTTCAACCGCGCACAGTATAATCGAAAGGATATTAAAAACTATGGACATACTAAATCGTATCATTGATTTTTCATTACGCTATCGGATTTTGGTTTTGTTGGGAACGTTGATTGTTATTTGTGTTGGTTTGTTTTCGCTTACACGGCTTGACATAGACGCTTTTCCTGACACGACACCGATTCAAGTGCAAGTCAACACTACCGCTCCCGCGTTGTCGCCGGAGGAAATCGAATTGGAGATTACGTATCCTATCGAACAGGCGATTAGCGGTCTGCCGGGGCTACTGGAACTGCGTAGCGTTTCCAAATTCGGCTTGTCGCAAGTTGTTGTTGTGTTCGACGACGGAATCGACATCTACTTCGCGCGTCAGTTAATCAGCGAACGTCTCGGTACCGTTGAACTTCCCGCCGGTATCGAACGTCCGCAGATGGGACCTGTCGCGACTGGACTTGGCGAAGTTTTGAACTACCTCGTTATCGGTCAAGCCACTGACCAAACCGAGTTGCGTACACGTCACGATTGGGAAATCAAACCGACAATGCGAATCGTACCGGGTATCGCGGAAATCAATACTTGGGGCGGTTACGTCAGACAGTACCAAATTCTTCTCGACCCCGAAAAACTTACCAAGCACGCATTGTCGTTCGACCAAGTCATCGCTGCCGTCGAGAACAACAACTTGAACAGCGGCGGCGGTAACATCGCGCAGTCCGGCGGTATGTTACTCGTTCAAGGTCTTGGGCGAACGACGAGCATTGAACAGATTCGCAATATCGTTGTCGCGGCGAAAGACGGAGTCGCGATTCAAATTTCAGACATCGGCGAGGTTGTCATCGGTCACGAAATACGTCGCGGCGCGGTCACGGCAAACGGTCATGGCGAAGTCGTACTCGGTTTGGGATTTATGTTGATGGGCGAAAACGGGCATCGCGTCACGCGAAGTATGAAAGAAAAACTTGCGTTAATCAAATCCGGCTTGCCCGCGAATGTTCAGGTTGAAACGGTTTATGACCGTACCGAACTCGTCGATTTCGTTATTGATACTGTTCGGAAAAATTTGTTCGAGGGCGGCTTGCTGGTCGTTGTCGTGTTGTTCGCGTTTCTCGGTAACATACGAGCGGCGGCGATTGTCGCACTTGCGATACCGCTCTCAATGTTGTTCGCGTTCACGGGAATGTACCGCTTCGGAATCGCCGCGAGTTTGCTAAGTCTCGGAGCAATCGACTTCGGACTTGTCGTTGATAGTTCGGTAGTGATGATTGAAAACTGTACACGTTGCCTCGCGAACAATTCGGCGAACAACGGTGGTAAGACGCGGCTTGAAATTATACGTGACGCGGCGGTTGAAGTTCGTAAACCAACGTTGTTCGGCGAACTGATAATAATGATTGTTTACCTGCCGATACTAACGCTCGAAGGTGTCGAGGGAAAAATGTTTCGCCCGATGGCGTTGACTGTTATCTCCGCGTTGTTCGGTTCGATGATTCTGTCGATGACACTTATGCCTGTGCTGGCGAGTTATCTTTTGCCGCGCAAGGTATCCGAACGTGAACCGCTGCTGATGCGGCTCGTTTACAAGATTTACTACCCAATTATGCTATTCGCGATGCACAACAAACTAGCGGTGATGGTGTTCGCGACGAGTATTCTGGTTTTGGTTTTCGGTTTGATAGCACCGAATCTTGGTACGGAATTTATACCGCGGCTTTCGGAAGGTTCGATTGTTGTTGGCGTTGTTCGTCCCGCCGGAACGGACATCTCCGAGTCAGTTCGTTACAATACCGAGATGGAACGAATCGTGTTGTCAACCTTTCCCGACGAAGTGAAAAACATTTGGAGCAGAATCGGTACGGCGGAAATAAGTACCGACCCGATGGGCGTTGAACTAACGGACATCTTCGTCACACTCAAACCGCGTTCGCAATGGAAGAAGGCGAAAACACAAGCGGAACTGACAACGTTACTCGACCAAACGCTTCGCGACTTACCCGGTCAACGGCTCGGTTTTTCGCAACCGATTGAGATGCGGATTAACGAACTCGCGTCGGGTGTTCGTGCCGACCTTGCGGTGAAGTTGTTCGGTGACGATTTCGATGTGTTGATTGAGAAGGCGGGCGAAATCGAACGGGTGTTAAACTCAATTGACGGTGCGGCGGACGTTTCTGTTGAACAAGTGACGGGGCAACCGATGTTACAGATTCGGATTAAGCAAGACCAGATTGCCCGCTACGGTATTTCCGCGAAGGACGTGTTGGAACTCGTTGAGTCGATTGGCAGTAAAGCGGTCGGTGAAGTTATTGAGGGGCAGATTCGTTTTCCGCTTGTGATACGTTTACCGGAATCGTTTCAGAATAGTCCGCAAGCGATTGGTCAGTTGCCTGTTCTAACGGCGGGCGGCGAACGTATTCCGCTCGAACGGCTCGCGTCGGTTGAGATTGTTGAAGGTGCGTCAACGATTTCACGTGAGTGGGGACAACGGCGGATAACAATTTCGGCGAATGTTCGCGGACGTGACCTTGGTAGTTACGTGAACGAAGCACGGACGAAAATTTCGCAACAAGTAACGATGCCGTCGGCACGTTATCGTGTTGAATACGGCGGACAGTTTGAACATCTCGAACGCGCGCAGACGCGGCTGATGATAGTTGTACCGATAACGTTGCTGCTGATTTTTGCGTTGCTCTACGCGACGTATCGGAATTTTGTTGACGCTTTACGAGTATTCACAGGAATACCGTTTGCGTGGGTAGGCGGGATAATCGCGCTGTGGATACGTGATATGCCGTTCTCAATTTCGGCAGCGATTGGTTTTATAGCGATGTCAGGAGTTGCGGTACTGGACGATATGATTTTGGTTTCGTATGTCAGACAACTGCGGCAACAAGGGTATGCGCTGGAAGAAGCGATAACGAAAGCGTCAATAACAAGATTGCGACCGGTACTGATGACAACGCTGGTGGCAAGTTTGGGATTCCTGCCGATGGCGTTAAGTACGGGAGTAGGTTCGGAGGTACAGCGACCACTGGCAACGGTAGTGATAGGCGGAGTAATAGGCGCGATGATAATGTCGCTACTGGTACTGCGCGTGTTGTATATGATATTTAACAAGTTTACAAAACAATAATAACAAAACATTCGTCCGGCGAAGCGTTTTCGCCGGACATTTTTCACAACCATTTTTCCAAGGAGAAAAATAATGAAAAAACTATTGTGCATCGTTACTGTATTTACAATGTTGGTCATCGTGACAACCGGTTGCGGCAAAAGCAACGGTACGTCAACAGGCGAACATTCAACCACAAACGCATCCGGTCACGTCATCGATGGCTGGTGCGTAGAACACGGGGTACCAGAGAAAATCTGTTCGCGTTGCGACCCAAAAGTAGTAGCCGAATTTAAGAAAAACGGAGACTGGTGCGAAGAACACAACCGCGCCGAGTCCCAATGCTTCATCTGTAATCCAGACCTCGAAGAAAAATTCATCGCCCAATACGAAGCCCAAAACGGCAAAAAACCGCCAAAGCCGTAAAGGGAGGAATGCGTTATAAGTTTGTAACCGGTAGAGACGTGAGGTATCGCGTCTCTACTTTCGTTGCGAATCTATTCTCACACATAACTTTTTAACAACGTTTTGTGGTTCTGATTCTACATTATTGAAACGTGCAAAACGTAATTTTACGAAAATGTAGAAATGTTAGGCAGTGATTTCCATTGATTCTCTGCTATTTTCTTTTTCAGGGCTTGTTACACAGTGTTTGTTACTCAATAAGCCGGTTTTGACGGCGATGTTGGCACGGTTCGTGCAATCTGTGGTGATAAAGATGTTTTTGTTACAGGGTCTCAACTTTCAATTTACGAATGAGAAAGATTGTAAATTTATGGTAAGTACAAAATCTAAAAATACACGACTACCAGATGAGTACAACATTGGCGGCGACGCGTCGAATTGAGCGGGGCGCGGAGACGTATGGATTGACGTTGCGCTCGACGTTCTCCAGCAACCAAGTCCAAACAAATTCGCACCCGCTCATATTGCCTGCATTAATGGTTATGCTAAACACGGTTGAAAATTGCGTTGAATGTAACGGGCGGTAACACAGTCGAACAGTTGAATTTTGGTGGCAACGGAATACGGGGAATGTCCGGTGGGGCGAGAATTATGTCGGAGTCTGATAGAATTGTGTTCATAAGTATTCAAGGTTGTGGATGTATGTTTTCGGAAGAAAACAAATCTTATATACTACTTTACCATAAGAACAGCAGTCTTGCAAAAAATCATTAAGGACATTTCTAAAAACCACAATTTTAACCGCAGAGTTCGCAGAGAAACGCAGAGATTTTATCTTGAAAATCTTTTGTAAGCATCCGTCAGATAATAACTCGTCCAAATTTTTTCTGTCTGAACACGATTGAAAATTGTTTGTGTCGCGATGTAATCGTAACCCGAAATGTTGATTATTGAACATCAAAAACGTATCG
>JAITST010000143.1 GCA_031287585.1 Planctomycetaceae bacterium
TACGGGGTTCGGTCTTCTTGTGTACCTACCCCGTGCTATCGCACGGGGTTATCGAGATTTAGCCCCTTGCGGGGCAAAGAGTCGTAGGAATTAAGTCGCGGCGTAATAACCGTAGACTAAAGTCTACGGTTAATAAAGTATAGTCGCTAGCGCGACTTAACAGCCGTGTAGAACCGTCCCGTCTCCGCTGGTTAAAACCGACGGCAATAAATCATAACAATTGTATTGCCGTCGGCTTCAGCCGACGGGGGGGTGCGACGGTTATTTCCGTAAAATTATCTCCTTACCTCGAATCTCTTCGGTTGCGTTGGTCTCTCCGTTGAGTCCGCCAGATACACTTTTAGCGAATGAGGTAAGAAACGTATTGCTGTGTTTATGTTGGCTATCGGACCGTCGTAGTTTGGGTAGATGTCGTATGGAGACCTTGTTTGTGTGTCAACAAACAGCCGCCACGTGAAGTTGTGACAGACCGCCGGAAAATAGAAGTCTCTCGGTTCCCAGCCGCCGTGAGCCATAAACAACACGTGGAACTTCGACGCTTTCCCCTCCGTTGGACTTACCGCCGCAATCAGGCACGATAAACTTCGTTCCAAACCGTTCGTCCATGGGACGCTGCCGCCCAACGGTCCGTACCAACTTATGTCCGGCAACGCGCCGGGTTTGTGCGGCTGTCCTGTTAGAAAACGTGTTTGCCGTACCGTCGATTCTTCACGTCTAAACTTAATCAGTGCCTGTACAAACTTGAACAAACCAACGTTTTTCTCTAACAGTTTCCAATCAAGCCACGAAACGTCGGAGTCTTGACAGTACGCATTATTGTTACCCTTTTGCGTCCGCCCAATCTCGTCACCAGCGACAATCATCGGCACCCCCTGACTCAACAACAATGTCGCAAACATATTCCGCATCTGTCTGGCGCGAGTTGCGTTAATCTCGTCGTCCCGCGTCTCACCTTCTACACCGTAGTTACAACTCATATTGTTGTTGTCGCCGTCACGGTTATTCTCGCCGTTCGCTTCGTTATGTTTGTAGTTATAACTAACGAGGTCATTGAGCGTGAATCCATCGTGCGACGTTATAAAATTGATACTGCAATACGGCTTCCGCCCGTTATGTTGGTATAAATCGCTCGAACCGGAAAAACGTGTCGCAAGCGCACCGGTGAAATACTGGTCGCCGCGCCAGAACCTGCGAATATCGTCACGATACTTTCCGTTCCACTCCGCCCAACGATGCGCACTACTGCCGAACGAACCAACCTGATACGCACCAGCCGCGTCCCACGCTTCCGCGATAATTTTGGTGTCCGCGAGCAGCGGGTCTTCCGCAATCGTCTCGATTAGCGGCGGATTCGCCTGTAAGTTACCGCTTTGGTCACGGCTAAGTATTGATGCCAAATCGAAACGAAAACCGTCAATGTGATAGTTGTGAACCCAGTAACGCAACGAGTTAAATATCAACTCACGAACAACCGGATGATTACCGTTGACTGTGTTACCGCAACCGCTAAAATTTTTGTAATACTCACCGCGGTCAAGCATATAATAAATCTCGTTGTCCAGCCCGCGAAAACTCATCGTAGGTCCGTGTTCGTTCCCTTCGCACGTATGATTGAACACGACATCAAGAATAACTTCTATGCCCGCTTCGTGAAACGAACGAACGAGTTTCTTAAACTCACGAACCGGCGCACCGGGGTCACGGGCACTCGCGTAGGCGTGGTGCGGCGCGAAAAAGGAAAGCGTGTCGTAGCCCCAATAATTAGGTTTACCGCTTGCCTTGCCGTCAATACCGTTGACAAGAAATTCGTGAATCGGCATCAGTTCAACCGCTGTCACACCGAGTTTTTTGATGTGGTCAATTTTCTCAATCATACCGAGATACGTTCCGGGACTGCGAACGCGGCTCGATGGCGACTTCGTGAAACCGCTCGCGTGCATTTCGTATATGATTGTCTCTGACAGGTCGTATTTCAAGTGCCTGTCTTCGCCCCAGTCAAAATCGTTGTCGTCAATCACAACGCATTTTGGCGGACGAATTATGCCGTCGCTGTTCGACTGAAAATCGCCCGCGAGTGCTTTGGCGTAAGGGTCAATGAGACGTGCTTTGGAATCAAAACGCAGTCCGAGTTTCGGCGAGTTAGGTCCTTCGGCTTGGAGATGGTATAGTTGATGAGACTTGCCCCCTTTGACGAACAAACTCCAAACGTGTCCCCAGCGATGTTTTTCGCGATTGAACTCGATGACTTCGCACGGCTCGGTATCTGAAACTTTGTTGTAAAGCAATAATCGCATTGCCGTCGCGTAACGGCTAACAACAATAAAGTGAACGCCATCGTTATGCAGCACAGCACCAAACGGAAGCGGATACGTGAGTCTCATCGCGGGCGGTATCTCAAGCATACCAGAATACTCCAAAGGGGTTTTCAATTGGTTTGTCGGACGCGAAATCGTAGAAGTACGCGGGAATAACTTCTGTAACACCGTTGACATAGTAGTTCTCAATTCAGTGTTTAAGTGTAGCACACAACTTGTGTACTTTCTACTACCGGCACAAACATTGCCGTCTAACATCAAAAACAATAACTGCCCAAAACCGTAACCGTGCAGCAGAACCGGCGCGCAGGTCTGGTTATTTTCGGCGGCTGATAGAAAAATGATAAGCAGTAATGCGGATACGGAAGCAAATGGAAATATGCGGAGAATGCGGGAAATTGGGTGATAAGATGGTGATGAAGTATCACAGGGATTATTAGATGAAATTTATTGGTTATTTTGCGCACGGAGGCACGGTGGACACGGAGAAACGAAATCTAAAATAAGAACAATCCCTCCGTGCGCAACACCATTTATATTTCTCACTTCTTTTACAGTTGTGATGTATCTGTAAACAAACCTACATAGATAAACAAATGATAACCCACTGCTTATCAATGAATTTGTGGAATAAAAAACCTTATTTTTACAAAAAAACACATCAGTAGCAATGAGTTCTCCCCAAACATAACCTCATTACCTTATTGTTGCTCGTCCTAATTCTAAATAAGGTAATAAGGTGTTTTTATGGGGGTACATTTGCCAAGAGACAACGCGAATCTTTACCCCTACGGGGCAGGGACATAGACATTAAAACGTCTCTACAAATTTCCGCCGTGTTATGTCAACTTTACGCCGTTGCCGTTGAAGATGATGTTCCAATTTGGTTTATGTACTGCATTTGCCCTTGTATTTTTGCCATTACTTGTTCCATATTGTAGAACTGTTTTAACATTCTGTTTTTTTTGGTTTGCAGACGGGCTTCCATAAACGTTGCTCTTTCGTAGTTTTTGTCGATATTTGCTTTATACGATGCAAACAGTCCCGCCGTTAGTGAACCTTCCGTTGCCGTTAGCGAGTTGGCTATCACTTTGAAACGTTCCGAAAAGCCATCGCTCACTTTCTCGTATTCCTTCTTTTCGAAATTGTAAACTTCCTTCTGTTTGAAGAAAAACTCTTCAATCGCGTCGGGGTTACTCTCGTACAAAGCGTCGAACTTCGTCTCGTCAAATTCTAGTTTACCGCCCGAACCATGAATCGGTGCCCCTGTTGTCTCATCAACCGCAGTCAACGAAAATGTTAAGCCAAAATCCGCAAGTGATTTCAATACCCCCAAATCATTGAAACTTGAACGCAAAATCTTTGTAACGTCCATATCAAACGCGTTTGCAATACTTGTTCCTGACAACAAGTTCTTCTCACCGGTTTCGGTGTACTGGCAATATTCTTTCCACTTGTCACGGAACGCATTGTAGTTATCAACAAACGATTTCAACGATGCCTTGATGTCAACACTCGAACGTTGACTCCAAACATTCACCGGTTCCTTACTCGTACTTTTGATTGTCACAGTAACGCCCGGCGCGGCGTTGGAGAACGTATTTGAACTCGACTTAAGCGTCAACGAGCCGCCGCCCGTTGCACTGCCGTATTCCATAATCGCGTCTTGTGCTTCACTCAAATTTGTCGTTGACAAACCGAGCGCGTCCATATTGATAACCATCTTCGCCCCCGAACCCGTTTGTTTGCCAGCAATCGAAAGTCGGAACGGTGCATCGGTTCCATCGTTCAACGTTGACGCAGTGAACGCGCCGCCGAGTTCGTTAATCTTCTTCTGAATATCGTAAAGCGAATCCTTCGCTTCAACATTAACACGAAACGTCGTCGAACCGTCAATTGTCCGTTCGCTGCCTCCGTTCGCTTGTGATGTTGTAATCGAACCGGAAATCTTCAACTCTTGCGCTATTTTAGACCCAAGATTGTCGGCAACAGTGAACGTACTAGTACCATTCGCGCGGTCAACCAACTGGATTCCATCACCAGTATCGTTGATGCTCGCGAAAACATTTACGCTCAACGCGTTTATTGCCTGAATCACGTCGCCGAGAGTTTGGAAATCTTTCGCGGTGAACTCCAGTGAGTCAGTTTTACCGGAACTATCCGTAATCCAAATTTTTGAGTTTGCAAACGTTACGCCTTTGCCCGCGTTAAGAGTTGACAATTTCGTGTTGTAACCCATCACTTGAAAACCAGCGTCTTTTCCGTGAAAAACTCCCGTGTCAACCGTTTCACCCATATTGATACCGAACGCCGCCGCAAGTCCGGCGGTTCGCAAAATTGGCTCGCCAGCGGTATCAACATTACCGGTATCGTACAACGTATCTCCAAACACAATCACGCCGGAATTTCTGCCCGTTGTATCAACAACATCAAACCCGCTCTTGCTTGCGTTCATTCTGACTTCAAGTTTAACACCAGCATCGTTTAATTTAGTATTAAACATATTCATCGCTTGCTCCAACGTTTCGCAATCTTTTATTTCGGCAGTTGTGAATTCAAGGAACTCGTTGTTTCCCAATCTGTCAGCGACGAGAATTTGTGCCGGAACACCAGCCGCGTCGAGACCGTCGTAGTCAACAGCTGATATACCATTACCGCCGTTGATACTTTGCGTGAGAACCGAACTGAACGTTCCAATCAAGCGGCGTGAAACAATCGGGTCACCGTTATTACTCGCGACGGCTGTATTCTTGGAATCGACAAGACCAAGCGACTGAATTATTGGCGACAACCCGCCGTCCTGAATCTTAAATTCGCCGCCGCCGTTCACGCCGTCTTCATAAATCGCGATACGGCAACCGTCAACGATTTCCGCACGGATTAGTGCGTCGTGTTCGACATCGGCGGAATCTTTATAAGTCGCGGAGTTGATAGCACGAATAATATCGCCGAGTGTTTGCGGCTTTTCATAGTTTATAGTTGTCACCTTCGTACCGTCATCGGCGGTAGTTTCGATTTCGTGAGTATCCTTTAACCTGATACTAACTTGTTGACCATCACTGCGAGTGATGATGAGGTCTGCCATCGTTTTCTCGGTGACAACACCATTGCCGTCATTGAGGAAACTCAACTGTGTGTTCTCACCAATGTAGAGAATCGACGAACCGATAATCTCGCCGGTACTTGACGTTGTTTTGATACCAAGGTCGGTCGCGGTCGTGCCGCCGTTGACATCTTGAACTATCAAGTTAGAACTTGTCATACCGCTTTGGTCAGTGAGAACAATTTTATCATCTTTGAGAGTTGCGTAAACATCAACATCCGTGTTATTGTTAATCGCGTCGAGGACATCGTTGATAGTTGTTGCGTTTCGCAGGTCGATAGTTGTACGTGTACCGCTGCCGTCTGTGATTCTGATATAACCTTTCGCAATGCCGTTTCCGCCGTTCATGTGTTGCAACTCGTAATTGGTCGCACTTTTCATATCTTCGCCGTACCGAATCGTAATCTCGCCGGTTTTACCGAGCGATGCCGCGTCATCGACAACGCCGGAGGCGAGTGTCTGCTGACTTTGAGCAAGACGTATCGGGGTGAATTGGTACGTACCCGCAACCGCTGACGCAGTGCCGGATACAGTAAGAACGCTGTCGTTACCACTGGTAACTTCACTTCTCTCGTAAACCGCCTTCTTATTAAGGTTCTCAAGCATATAACTGGTTGTCATAAACAACGCAGTAAGTTCAGTGATCGCCGTCTGCTCTTTTTCGAGAGTTTCGGTACGCTTGATCAAGTTATTAATTGGTGTCGCGTCAATTGCGATAAGTTGGTTCACAATGTCAACATAGTTGATACCGGAAATCAAACCAACTGAAGACTGAATACCAGACATTGTAGGTCACCTCTATTTCAAACTGGACAACAAAAACAAAATAGGCAATATCGTAAATCGCGATACAACAACACGTTGCCGCTATAATCGGTATTAAAAAAATCAACCGTTAAGTAATCATCTGTAATAAACACGTTGGAAAAAAATGACACTTATCCAAAGTATAGAATATAAATAGATTAGGTGTGGAAAAAATTTTGGAGAAAATGGAGATTGTATGCGGAATTTATGAATGAATAGCGTAAAACACCGAAATTTTCGCGGCATTGACCATCGCATCAATAATTCTGGGACACGACACATTGCAGGGCATTTCTAAAAACCACAATTTTAACCGCAGAGTTCGCAGAGATTTTATTTTGAAAATCTTTTGTAGGCAACTTACAACAACCCCTCCAATATAAAAATTCTGATTCAGACATTTTCCTCGTCTGAAAACTTGGTCAAATTTCAAAAAAGACAGTAATTTTTCCCGCTCATTCTATCAATCGTGTTCGGCATATTCGTTCACTTAGCATCCGTCAGATAATAACTCGTCCAAATTTTTTCTGTCTTAACACGATTGAAAATTGTTTGTGTCGCGATGTAATCGTAACCCGAAATGTTGATTATTGAACATCAAAAACGTATCG
>JAITST010000156.1 GCA_031287585.1 Planctomycetaceae bacterium
TGATACGTTCTTGAAGTTTGTGTTGTAATGTCTCGTTACCCAATTTTCGGATGGCGGTGAAGAGAAAGTCGTCCATGTCGTCGAGGACGTGACCATATTGGGCGTTATCGCCAACGGTACAACGGTATCGAGTTCGGAGAGAAGGGCTTGAATTTTTCGAGAAGCAGGGCTTCGGTATCGGAACGGGAGGTGATCGTAAACATGTGACTTCCTTGTCTGTAAAAGGGGAGAAAAAAGACATTGTACCAATACCCCACTAAAGTTTACACACCCCCCTTTTACCAAAAATTACCGCCCCCCATTGTGTCTTTTCAAAAATGTGATAGAATGCACACGGCTTTTTGGTGTTTTGTGTAATAGCGGCATCAGGATGCTATAATAAATAATAAATGTCCGAATCGTTGTGATTCGGAGAAAATTTAGAGTACGTCAGCAATTCGACAGCCGTCTTCGGACGGATTGGTGATTTTCACAGACGACCGGGAAACTGGGTGAAGATAATCAATAGCAAATGTGAATACTGTGTGGCTCCCGATAAGGGAGCGTCTGCGCACATTTGCAAGGTTATCTTCGGCGTTCCGCCTTGAAACTTGGAACGCACCACTTTCGTCGGTGGGAAGAATCCTATCTGTTGAACGCACCGCTCCTGTTCTGACAGCGGTTCTTGCTTGCGTTTCTCTTGAAACCCGCGTCCTACAATCCTACACAAATGATACCAGTACCATCAGTAGTAGCGTTAGCAACAGTAGTATTACCAATCATTATCAAAGGGGGACAATCCGTACTTGAATCCCTCGAAGACCCCGAATTGCCGCCGCTATGGAATGTTCCAATGCCAACAATGGGCGGCAAAGTGTTTTGGAAGACCATCGCTGATGTTGACGGTTGGCGTGTTCAGCAAAACAAGGTATTCGGGAATTGCCGAATACTCGACCCAAACAACGTTCGCAGGGCGTGGGGCGGCATCAACGCGATGGGAAGAATTTTTCAACAGTTAGCCGAACGCCAATAAGTTTACGGATAGTTATGTTACTCGATTAATTCGCGTTTAATAAAAAAATACCAAAATTCCCGTCCTGTTATTTTACTTACCGCGTTGGTATGCAACAGGACGGTTAAGTTTTCGTCACTTTAACTGATGGAAGTACCACAATGAACAAAAGAAAATTGTTTTTCCAATTCTTTACTGTTATGGTCGTTTGTATAACACTCTGTTTCGGACAGAGCGACATTGATATAAACGACATTCGCAAGTCTGCGGAACAAGGAAATGCCGACTCACAATGGCAACTTGGTGTCCTCTATTATCTTGGTAAAGGTGTAACCGAAAACAATGCAGATGAGAACAAATGGAAACATCTTGGCATTGGAGTAATTGATGACAAAACCGAAGCAGTCAAGTGGTATCGAAAATCGGCGGAACAAGGGAATGCCAACGGTCAGTGGCGGCTTGGTATGTGTTATCAATTGGGCAACGGTGTACAAAAAGACGAAGCCGAAGCGGTCAATTGGTATCGTAAATCGGCGGAGCAAGAAAATTCCATTGGGCAGGTACAACTTGGCGATTGTTATCAATCTGGCATCGGTGTAACCAAAGACAAAGCCGAAGCGATCAAGTGGTATCGTAAGTCGGCGGAACAAGGGAATGATGGTGGACAGTTAAGACTTGGCGATTGTTATCTATTTGGCATCGGTGTAAAGAAAGACGAAAACGAAGCGGTTAATTGGTATCGCAAATCGGCGGAACAAGGGAATGCCTTTGGACAGTTAAATCTTGGCGACTGTTATCTATTTGGCGTCGGTGTAAAGAAAGACGAAAACGAAGCGGTTAATTGGTATCGCAAATCGGCGGAGCAAGGGAATGCTGATGGACAATACCGGCTTGGCGATTGTTATCAATTGGGTAGCGGAGTAGCCAAAAATAAAGCCGAAGCAGTCAAGTGGTATCGTAAGTCGGCGGAACAAGTGAATGATGTTGGACAGTTAAATCTTGGCAATTGTTATCAATATGGCATCGGAGTAACCAAAGACGGATCAGAGGCGGTCAAATGGTATCGTAAATCAGCGGAGCAGGGGAATGCTGATGGACAGGTAAATCTTGGCGATTGTTACCTACTTGGCATCGGTGTAATCGAAGATGAAGCCGAAGCGGTCAAGTGGTATCGTAAATCGGCGGCGAAAGGTAATGCTGAAGGACAGTACATGCTTGGTTCGTGTTATGAATCTGGTACTGGTGTCACGCCAAAAAGAACCGAAGCGATTAAATGGTACGGCAAAGCGGCGAAGCAAGGACATAAGGACGCAGAGTCCGCACTTAACAGATTAAACAATAAAAATTCACAAAACAGGGGCTACAACCGCGGCTATTAGTACGGCGGTGTGATGAACGTTTCCGCAAATTGAATGCTGTTGATAAAACGGCACATTTAGGGTTAGAAAAATTTACGTTAATTCCTTTTAATATCCCCAAAAATACTATGTCAACACTTGATACTCCTGACCGTAATCGGATTAAAATAAAACCACAACTATTGTGTCCGCATTGCTGGCATGAATTTGCGGCTGACCAAGTTTTGTTCATTAGCGAATCGCCCGAACTACTCGGAGATTCGAAATTGGGCGATACGGCTTCGTTGCGATTTTTACCTTTTCGGTTTGATGTCAGCGGTGCGGCAATTGATTCGCATAAATATCCTTGTCATAAAATTGCGTGTCCAAATTGTCACCTTCAAATTCCGCGTTCGCTATTGCATTTGTCAAATTCTTTCATTTCGATTGTGGGTGCTCCGGCATCGGGAAAATCGTATTTTCTCGCTTCTATGATTTGGCAGTTGCGCAAAACAATGGCACGCGGCTTTTGTATGAGTTTTGCCGATGCCGAACCTGAAATGAACCGGCGTATTCGCAGCGACGTATCGAAACAATTCGATAACGACGACCCTGACAAACTCGTTTACATCGACAAAACCCAAGTTGAAGGTGATATTTACAATGTAACCAATATCGGCGGTCAGGTCATATCTCTTGCACAACCTTTTATCTATACAATGTCGCCTATGCCGGGTCATCCGCTGCAAAATAAACCTGAACGGATTTCACGCTCGGTTTGTTTGTATGACAACGCCGGCGAAAGTTTTCTGCCGGGGGCGGATAAAGTAACGCAGCCGGTTACACGACACTTGGCAACGTCCGACGCGATTCTGTTTCTCTTTGACCCAACGCAGAATTTGCGATTCAAACGGGCGTGTAAGCAATCGGTTAATGACCCGCAAATGAATCCGGAACTTGGTGTTGATGTTCGTAAAAGTGATGTTCCCCAAGAAATTATCTTGACGGAAATGATTACACGTGTCCGCGATCACCTTCGACTTTCGCCCAATGAGAAACACAAATCACCATTGATTATAGTCTTGACAAAATTCGATGCATGGCAACAGTTGACCAATTTTTCACATTACCATAATCCATGGGAGCCGGTACAAAATATGGCGATTTCCGCATACAGCGTCAAACGGGTTGAAGAGTATTCGCAGATTTTGCGAAAATTGCTACTCGATTTGATTCCCGACCTTGTTTCCACAGCGGAGACGTTTTCGGAAAATGTTACGTACATTGCTGTCAGTGCAACCGGGCGACCGCCGGAATTTGGACCGCCGGACAACGAGGGAAAGAGACAACTTATGTTTCGTTCCGGCGAAATCAATCCGGTTTGGACTGAAGTTCCGTTTTTCCACGCCCATGCACAGGCGAGAAAATACTGTATTCCTGTCTTGTTAAGTAAAAGCAAAAAATAGAACATACTGTAAATATAACAGTTTGGATTGGGGTAAGCATTGGTGACCGTTTCCATTTAGAATTGTTATAACACCACTCATAAAAATGATTGAAGAATTAGTTTACACATCGGTTCCGAAGGGTTTGAAGCCGGACACGTCGGGTTTTTGCGTCGTTGCGGAAACAGAGGGTCTCGCTCCGAATTTATCGAACGCTATGAAACAATTGAGCGGCTATCGGCATACGTTCGACGGCAAACAAAAAGCGTTGAATCCGGTTTCGTGTTTACATATTATTAGCCGTGTTGGCGGTATTGAACGGCATATTGTATCTCGAATTGCTGATTGCGGTGCAGACTATTCCGGTCGTACAAATCTTATTGCGCATCATTGGGCGTTTAGCGAACATAATGATTTGATTCCGTGTGGTCCAGCAACGATTTTGTCACAACCAAACTTGTTTCGGACGGTATGGAATGAACCGCCTCACAAATTGCAGAAGCGGGGATTACCGCCGAATTTGTCGGTTTCGCCGAAAAAATGTACGGCGTGGGAGCGGCAACTCGGCGATGCGGGGTGGGGCGGTATTGTCGCGGAACGGGCAGAAAAAGGCGACCCGATAAGTTTGATTTTTGAGCCGGGTACGGATGTATTACCGCTTTTGGCGGAGGCGTTTGCGTTGTTGCCGCAGAGCATTCGCTGGAAGATTACTTTCAGTACGTTTTTTATGAAGCCGCAAGAACCGCCGGGAGCAAACAAGGTACAAATTAAATGTATTTTGGCTGGCAGTGACGAAGAAGCGTTTGCACGGCTAACACCGAACACGCTTGTTATTGATTTGCGTCAACGGAGAAACGACGTACCGGCAGGAAAGTATGTCGGTGTTGCCCGAAATGGTGCGATGAAGCCGCAATCAAAACCGAAGGAGTTTGAAACACCGTCGCCAATACGAGAGCCGCTGTCGCAACCGCAGAGCGTTGCCGCGTCTGTCGAAAATGATTCACGTGAAGTTTATGAGTTGGAACCGATAGCACCTCCAACGAATGTTGCCGCGAGACCGCAACGGCAACGTCCGTCTATTAGTTCTAAAACGAAGGGAAAGAAAAAACAGACGCGGAGTTTAACGAAGACCGTTGCATTGTTGATACTCGCGTTAACGATACTTGGAATTT
>JAITST010000282.1 GCA_031287585.1 Planctomycetaceae bacterium
TCTAACGAATCGCGTGATTCCTCAAACATTTTTTCCGCCGCCTGCAAACGAGACTGATAATCTCCGCTGGTGACGATGTTGTTTTCTGGTACGTCGTTAGTATCATCGCTGTTTGCGAAAACGTCCGGCGAAACTTGCATTGTTTGTAACGGCAATGCTTGTGCAGGCGGCAGTTGTTCTAACGGTAATGGACTGATTGACGTTTCAGTATCTTGCGGGATTATCTGCGGCTCGAATGGATTAT
The DNA here is from genome assembly GCA_031287585.1 of Planctomycetaceae bacterium. Taxonomy (GTDB): domain Bacteria; phylum Planctomycetota; class Planctomycetia; order Pirellulales; family Thermoguttaceae; genus UBA8133. The sequence goes on from JAITST010000282.1 coordinate 245, forward strand.
ACTGATTAGTAACTGGCGACAATGGTCTCGCAAGAGCGAACGGGGAATGTTGTTCGGGAACGTCATAGTCATAGTTTGACGAATCGGTGTTGTTGACGATTGATGACGGTTCTATTGGTATTACGACCTCCTCTATTGCATGACTAAAATTTTCTGTAACGTTGATAGTATCACTATTGTTATGCTCCGTTGATACTGCTATGAATTTTGTTTCCGGTTTATCATTTTTAACCTCTGTATTCAACGCTACCATCGCTCCGACTGGTTGTTTACACCATTCACCAACTAATACGCCAACTACAAACGTTCCAATTAAAAATATCATAACTTGCAGCGAAACGACAGTGTTGAGTATCAGTTTCCGTGACAACAAACTGTAATTAGGTTGCGCGATACAATTTTTTATTGTAATCATTTCTTCCGGCGGCTTTGTTGATTGTTGTTGTTGTTGTTGTGATGGTTGCAAGTGTTGTGAGTGTTGTGGTGAATTTGGTTGTGGATGTTGCGAATGGCTATTGATTTCAAGTGTGTTTTCCGATTCAACAATCGCCCCACAGCACGGACAAAGCAAAAACGGCAAGTCCGGCGGCGGGCTAACCGTGAACGAAAACGAACATTTCGGGCAATCAATGTTCCGAGTAAGCCGTTCGTGTTTTGGGGTAAAATACATATCAGTGCGAATTGTAGAGACACGTTGCTCGTGTCTAACCACGAAAAAAAAATACTAAATTCAACATAAGTGTAGGTGTGTTGTCCGTTAATCGCCCCCAACACTTTACACTCTTTCCCTATCGTCTCCTATTATCGTTATTATTGAGAAAATTCTTACAATCCGTAAACTTTATCTAATCTGTAATCTTCGCTATTTTACGTCATACACCCCATATTACCATTACAAACTGTTGTGAATCTTAATTACCATCGGTATTTTTTGTGTTATCGCTACCATCGGATTTATTGGTGCAACTGGAATAATCATTATATTTTACGCCGATGCAAAGCGTAACAATCGCTACGATTATGATAAACCTTTCCAATAACCGAAGCCGAAAACAAGGACACCTATTGTATAAATCGCAATGATATTATGGTTCGTGACAATGGTAGCATTAAACGGTATCACACACTCTAACCACACTAGTAAAATGCAGCCGCCAAACAGAAATTATTTTTCTACGCTGAGTCTCTGTGTTGACAAACACGGTTACGGTTGTGTTAGTCTAACACGTTTGTTGCTTGCGTTTCTTATTGTTTCGTTTTGCACAATCGTTACCGCTGCCGAGCCGGAGCCGCGTAAGTTTGTGTTCGTCGGTGAAGCGTCAACTTCTGATTATGCGTCGAAACAAGATGAAGGTGTAGCCATCACGTCAACATTCCGCACGAAACCCATTTCACGTAATCCAAGTGCAGGCGAATCAAAGTTGTCCGGCTTAACAGCAGCCGCAACTGATGAATCTATCGAAAGCCCGTTGTTTCCCGTCGCGCTCGTTAGTATGCTTGATACCAACGCGACTGAGTTGAAACGGTTACACAGTCAGTTGCTCGATATTGTTGATAAACTTCAATCGTCGGGTAAGTCAACCGAGAAAGCACGCAAAACACTTATAGAGATTGAGCAGACCAGACAACGTTTGCTCAATATGATGTCGCCAAGCAGTGCCAATACTCAACTACAAAAAATCGTTCACGCTCTCTACCGCCACGAAATCATTTGGCAACTCACACTCAACGCGCTCGATACGAAAAACGCTTCACAATCAACCGTCGCTGTCGCGACGAAAACAATACGTGACCGTGAGGAACTTTTACTTGCGGCGCAAACACTGAAACGTTTAGCCGAACGCCGTGATTACTCGTACTACGGTCGTCCATTCCTCACACGAACGAAGTTGGACGATTTCATTCATGACTTGGAGCAGTTCTGCGAAATCAGTCCCGACGCGACAACGAAAGTCATCATCAATCCGGCAATGCAAAACGTGTTGATTCCTGTCACACAACAAATCATTTTGACCGATTGGTCAAATATGTTGCGTAGTCAAATCAACGAAGAACGTAAATCAAGTCGTGATCGAGTCGCTCAATCACGTCCTGCAACCGACTTGTTGAAGTTACTCGAAACGTGGTCAGGTGATACCGTTGAACCGCTTGAGTTGGCAGCCGCTGTTGAACAGTACGAAAAAACATCGTCGCAAAACTCGATGGAACGTTTGTATGAACTGGCAAAACGTTTGTCAGTTTCAAAAAGTGAAACGTATCAACAACTCGGCGCGGCGGTACTGCATACTTACGGTGACGCGAATCTGAAAGTCTTTGTTTCGGAAGTGTTGGTCAATCACTTTATGCCATCGTCCGACCAGCGTGAAATCAGTTTCCGCGACAGGATTATGGGGAATCAGGTTTACGGCAAGAGCCGCACGGACTCGGTTGCAGAAGTACATTTCCAGCCAAGCCCAGACTCGCTTATATTCACTCTGAATGTGGCGGGGCAAATGAGCGGCACGAGCAGGGCGTTGACCGGAATGGTAACGTTGTTCAACAATAACGTCGCGATTTATCAGGCATCAAAAGTAGTTCGGTTTACCGAAAAAGGAGTACAAGCGTCGTCGGCAAAAATCAATGTAAACAATCACGTACAGTTGACCGGAATTTTGACGGATATGGACGATATGCCGCTCTTCGGTAAAATGGCTACTAGTATGGCTCGTAGTCAATACGAGTCGCGTGAAGAGCAAATTCGTGCTGAGAGTAGGCAGCGTACCGCGGCACAAGTTCGCGCGCAAATTGACCACGACACTGGTGAACGGTTTGCGGAATTTAACCGCAAATACAAACAGAATGTCTTGAAACCGCTCGAAAATTTCGGCTTGACGATGGAAAACTCTGGTTCGCAGACGAAGCCCGATTGGTTGATGTCGTCGTGGAAAATCAGTTCGGACACGTCGCTTGGAAGTCATACAATAGCACCGCTAACGTTGCCCGGTTCGTTCGTTGATTTGAAGGTTCATGAATCGGCGTTGAACGCGGTTATCGGTCAGTTGGAACTGAACGGGCGCAAATCGACAGTTGGTGATTTACGAAAAATGTTCGCGAAAAAACTGGAACGTGCGGAAATCGAAAAGTTGCATGAACACGATGATGTTGTAATTTCGTTCGACGAGAAGAATCCGGTGATAATAAGGTTCTTGGACGACAAAGTAAAAATCGAACTGTCACTGAATATGTTGAAGGTCGGCGGTAACGTGTTCCGCGACTTTGGAGTGACAATATACTACAAGCCAAAAGTAGCGGATGACGGACTATTGTACATGGCACGTGACGGTATCATAAGTCTAAACGGCAACATCCGTTCACGTTCTCAAATCCCGCTTCGTGCAGTATTCGAGAAGATATTCCCTGAACAACGCCCGGTTCCGCTAACTCCAAACGTATTCCAAACCGACATCCGTCTGGGCGGGCTGACAACAGGAATGTGCAGAATAGAGAACGGCTGGCTTGCAATCGCGGTAATAGCAACGCAGTGACGGGCTGTTATTTGCGCACTTCAATTTACAACGCTTTTCGGTATTCATCGACGTAAATTCCGATTTTTTCAAACGGAATCGGTTCGAAATTTTTCGGCAGGATTTTTAACAGCGGCGAATCCGGTTTGAAATGGAAGTCCTGCTTTTCGATGCCAACGAAACCGGGTTCAATTTCGGCAACGAATTTTTGTTGCGTCTTTTCCTTTTCGGGAAGTTTGGCGTCATCGCTCTTGACGGTGTTTTCAACGACCAAATTATCGGCAACGATTATATTGTCCTTCAAATCCGTTCGTTCCAAAAGTTTCAAAACGTTGCCATCGAGATGAATCCATTGTTTGCAGTCAATCATCACGTTCCGCTGAAAAATGCAGCCGAGCGGGGCTTTCGGCTCGTTTTCCAAAAGCGTTGCTAATTTCGGATAACGTTCGCTCCACGGCGGATTTTTATAATTGAGAGCGTTTGCTTTTTCTTCGAGATTCCAACCATCGCCAGACGTGTTCCACTGTTTCCACGACATACCGCGTGAATCAAGACTGATGCCTTGATAACATTCGACAAAGATATTGTTCTCGGCGATATTGTCCCGTCCGCCGCCGATGAACACCGCTCGGCTTGCTTTATAAAAAACGTTGCGCCGAATCGTATCGCCGCAGTCGCAATCGTCAAGATATACACCCATCGTTCCGTGCGAATCCGAAGTTCCGAGATCGTGAATATAATTTTCCTCAATCACGTTTCCCTGCGTCGTCCAATCCCGCCCCGTGTATAATGCACCGGCATCGCTTGTTTCCTGAACGACGTTGTAAATTTCGTTACGCTCAATCCGGTTTTCATTACCACCGTAAGCAATCGCAAGATGCGGGGCATCGTGAATCCGGTTATTTCGTACAATATTTCCAACTCCGTGCAACGAGAACGCCCCGGAGTACGTTCGGCTCAAACGTCCGAAATGATGAATATGGTTGTTCACCGCACGGTGATCTCCCGGCGTCAATGTTTTGCGGTCGCCGCCGTTGATCGAAATTCCTGTTGAGCCGATATTGTACAAATCACAGCCGCGCACCAAGTTTGTCGTTCCGCCGTTTAAGGAAACGCCGTGCTGTCCTGTATCGAAAATTCGGCAACCGAGAATGGCGTTTTTCGTTCCGCCCCGAATGTCGATTCCGCTGCCGAACGTCGGACCAAACGAAATGTCTTGAAATCGTACAAAATTAACATCGTTCAGCAAAATAAGCGGTTGTTCCAGCGTTGAAAGGATAATTGACGAACCGGTCAAATCTTTCGGCGGATAGAAAAAAAGCCGGTTCGCTTTACGGTCGAGATACCATTCGCCCGGTGCGTCGAGTTCTTCGAACAAATTCAATGCAAAATATCGGCGTTCAGCGTATCCCGCCCAACTTTGACCGCCGATTCCGTAACCGTGAACACCGAGCAGCGTTAGGATTTTCTGCTTTACATCAATGGACGCAACTTTAAGAATTTCATCCGACCAATCATGCGTCCAGTATCCGCAGAGCCAAACGCCGTCTTCAATGCTCCACCGAGCGATGCGCTCCAGGTCTCGAACTTTCAACGTTTCTTCATCGTACAAAAATGCACCGCCGTGCCGTTTCGCGGTATCGGTTCCGGGATGAACGAATTGAACGCCCGCTTTTTCCGCCGCTTTTTTATTCGCTTCTTCGGCTTTTTCGTCGTGAGGCATTCCACTGTCGAGCGGTGTTTTGAAGCCCGTCCAACCCTCATTGGGCCACCGCGCAACGGTCATCGGTTCTTCGTTGAAAAAGAGCTCCGGCGGAGCATTAGGACGCCCGCGAAAATTGTTCCCCCAGTCTTTCATACCGGGAATGTTCAAGGCGTTCAAATCCGCAACGAAAACATTATCGTGAACAGCCGGGTCGAGCCGTTTGAGAATTGCCGGATCGTCGATCTTTTTGAACGCCGACGCCGGAATTTCAATGCCGCCAATCAGATTAGCACCAAACGACGGTACGTCACTTGACGTTTCCGAACGATAAACGGCGGGATTTTTTTCCGTGCCGGAATCTTCTTTTTTCAGTTCGAAGGTTTTGCTCAGAAAATACTTTCCCGGCGCGAGATAAACCGTAACGGTTTCGTCCGGTTTGATCGTTCCGGCTTTCCGTGCCTCCCTGATGGTATCGCGGATTGATTCCAGCGAATCCTTCGGTGTCAAATGAAACTCGGCGGCACAAAGGCAGACGCTGAGAGCGAAAAACGTTGCGTAACAAATTAAAGCAATTCGTGTCATGGATTTATTGAGGGGAAAGAGGAACAAAATTACCGATTGACATACCTTACAACATCTGCAATGGATATTTTTACAATATCAATATTACGCTATTGTAAGCCATTAAGATTTGACTTGCAATGAGACAGATATGTTGGATGTCGATTACATGGTTACAGAAAAATGAAATATACCAAACACGATTGAAAATTGGTCACATATAACAGGCGGTAACGTAGTCGGACAGTTAAACTTTGCTGGCGACGGAATGATAGATAACATATTAAGTTATGATGTGTGCAGCAAAC
>JAITST010000414.1 GCA_031287585.1 Planctomycetaceae bacterium
ATTATCAAGCAACTTGTCGAAAGAACGGTTCCGTGCGGTAAAAACCTGCGTATCTTTGTGTTTGCCGTCCTCTACAAAGAGCAGCAAAATTTAAAAACAATAAATTTATGACACGACCATGAAAATCATACGTCACCAAGCTTACGCGCGAGCCGGTCTTATCGGGAATCCGTCAGACGGTTACAACGGCAAAACGATTTCGATTACCGTTCGCAACTATCGTGCGCAAGTCACGTTGTACGAGTGGGACAAAATTGAAATTGTTCGCAGCCGCAACGACGAGAGCAGTTTCAATTCGCTCGGCGAATTATGTGAAGACGTAAAACGGCACGGATACTACGGTGGCATTCGTCTGGTGAAAGCAGCGATACACGGGTTCGCGGAATACTGCCGCGCACGTTCGATAACGTTACATAACCGCAATTTCTCAATACGTTACGAATCAACGATACCGCGTCAGGTAGGTCTCGCGGGTTCGAGTGCAATCATCGTCGCAACATTCAACTCGCTGCTCGACTTCTACGGTGTAACAATCGACAAACGAGTTTTACCATCGTTGGTTCTGTCGATAGAACGTGACCAACTCGGTATTCAAGCGGGTTTACAAGACCGCGTGATACAAGTTTACGGCGGTGCGGTTTTTATGGACTTCTCGAAGGAATCAACAGAAATCATTGACGGTTTCCCGTGCGGATATTATGAGCCGTTACAAACAGACTTGCTGCCGCCGCTCTACATCGCCCACTCCGCAAATTACAGCGAACCGACCGAAGTATTCCACAACAATTTACGTTTCCGTTATGAAAACGGTGAACAGGCGGTATTGGAAGCGATGAAAACATTTGCGAATTTAGCGGTGGAAGCGAAGCAAGCGATACAAGACAAGGACAGCGAAAAGTTGTCGAAGTTGCTCAATAAAAATTTCGACACAAGACAATCAATCTGCCGTCTTCCGAAAGAACAAGTAGAGATGGTAGAAACAGCCCGTAAAACCGGAGCGTCAGCAAAATTTGCTGGCAGCGGCGGCGCGATAATTGGGACGTATCCAAACGAAGAAACATTCAACAAATTGACAGACGCAATGAAAGCAATAGGTTGCGTAGTGGTGAAGCCATTGGTGTGAGGAATGTTTGGTATGGACTGCACTTTCCAAGAAACTATGGAAAGAATACTCGGCAGAGACCTTAAATTACGTGTTTTAACGAAAGAGTTGCCAAATTAAATGTTTTTCAATTCCAATACGTATTTTTCGTATTGTGATTTTGGGGAAAGTACGGTTAGTAGTTGCTTTTTTACCAGAAATTTTTTGATAATTTTTATAAATTTCCCTGTATTTGTCCTTTCTCCCTATTGCAACATCGAAAAAATCTTGATAGAATGCCGCGGGGGCGTTTGGGGTGTTTTCCCCCGAAGTCACTTTTTACAAGGAGCATACTATGTCAAACAAACTACAAGTAGTTCTCTACGTTACCTGTATTGTCGTCGCCATCGAAAATTTTTGCTTTGCTGATCCCGTTTCGGTCGATGTGAGATTTTGCAGCGATGCAAGAAACTCACTTGGCACACTGTTTGGTGTCTGTAAAACCGTTGAAACTTGCGAATTGAGCCTGAGTTCGGTACGCTCAAGTTTTTCCAACGAACGAAAAGAAAACGTGGGACCGCGTAAATGCCAAAACAACTGTACTTCCTCCGCTGGCACGCCTGATTCGTATTCGGTGTCTCAACAGTTCACGCTTGGTCATACGGCTAGCGAATTATGGCAGAACAGTCACACTTTTCAAATCGGTCTTGGAACGAAGCCCGTCGGTGGAAACTACCAATATGTAACGACCGTTGGAGCATCAACGGGCACATCGGTATCTACTTCAGTCACTGTGAGTGAAACATTCACTGTTTCGGCTGGCGCAGGAAAAAAAGTTTGTAAGCAAGTTTACGCGAAGTTGGTTAACTTTCGGTACGAACAGGATTATGCCTATAAATACACTCGTACAGATACTGTTCCAGGCGTTGTTTGTTACTGTTATGTGTCGCCGTCGACGGGTATCCATGACAACGGTTGTGCTAACATCATCAGTGCTTCAGGTACAGCGACCGCGACAGGTACGAAGAGTAATGAAGTAGGAAACGATGTTACTGAAACAGCTGCCGTGGATTGTGATGGCGGGTAGGCGTACAATTTTTGCGATATCGGAAGGGGGGTATTTTTGTGAGTATTATTATGAACATAAGAGGTGTTTTGTTGTTGATTCCTCTTATCGGTTTGTTCGTGCTTTTGACGGGGCAAACTGCTTGTGGACAAGAGGATGACGACCCCGACCCTGTTTGGGTTATCTGGGAAACCTACATGAGCCAACGAGACGGGTTGAGCAGTTTGGACGTGTGGTTTGATAAAATTATGGAGGTTGTTGATAAAAATCCGCAATCACCTGCCTGCTATTCAGTTTTGTATGGACTCGTCGGTTCTTGCAATTCCACAAGAAATTTTGAAAAATCCGCCAAACTTCTGGAAAGATTGCTCACGATGGACGCGTCAATTTATTTGAGTTTGAAAACATTGGGGCAACTTGGTGCTGTTCAAAAAGAGATGTATCTTGCGGCAGTCAGCACTAACGACACCGCCTCTATGGAAAAATACGCAGACCTTACATTACAAACCTATCAGCGGTATCACGATAAATTATACTCTGCTGACACGAAGGCGAAATTGAGTTCTGGTGAATTTTCCAACCTTCAAGGATATTTGATATATTACCTCAGAACACAATCCGAGATACTGAGTTCAGTAAAAAAAGACAAGAAAGGTGCCGTTGCGAAAAGTGATGAAGCCATTAAAATTCTCGAATCCAATCCAAATCTAACACGGCAAGGTGTCCTTCAAGGTATGGGTTTTGATACGGCACTGTTCCAAAAAGACAAAGCGGCGGCGTTGATTGAGTCAGGGAATGTTGATGACGCTATCAAGGCAATGCTTGACTACGGAAAGGCACCGTCCGAGAAAGAACCGATAAAATCAGCCGCTGCGAGGCAGTTTGCAAAAATCGCTTTCCCCGAAAAAAATGATGAATACAGGAAATTCCTCCAACTTTGGTTAGATAGTGTTCCTCAAGATTCAGAGACCGTTGTCGTGTTGAGAGATATTGGGCGTAGTTTTTTTGACGAAAAAAAATACACTGAAACCATTGATGTTTTGGAAAACATCCGAAACAATTGGTGGCAAAAAATCCTTACCCTTGATAAAATCTCTTTGGAAAGACAGAAGGGGGGGTATTGTAGCGATGTGTTGCGTATGCTTGGCCAGTGTTATCAGAAAACGGGTTTAGTGGAAAAATCAGCACAGTGTATTGCTGAACTAAAAACGTTAGTTCCTCAAGATTTGTGGATCCACATGTTGGAAACGAATCAAGGACAGGCAGAAGTTGAAGCAGAACGCCGCGAGGTAATGGCACAAATTCAGCAGAAATCAGACACCAGCAGATATAGATGGACGACTGTTATAGTTGTTAATACAATTTTGATTGCATTGATTGTTTATTTTATGTTGAGACGCAAACACAAAGGGTAATAGTTATGTCCGCAAGATTTTTTGTCGCTATCTGTCTGTTATTTCTGGCAACAAATTCGGTCATCTTTCTCATCTTTTTTGGAGGATGTCCTTCTTTGTCGATGTTACCTGTAACCGAGAATAGACGTGTAAAAAATTACCTTCCGCAAGAACCGTTTCTTGTTCCCGCTACAAAGACAAGTGACAGTTTCTTTGTCGAACCAGAAGAAATTGATTTTGGAAATGTTGCCGAAGGAAACATCGTTAAGGGAAAAGTGAATTTGGTGAATCATACAAATTCAGAAATAGAGATAGTTCGTATTGTTACGTCGTGTGGTTTTGGAACAAAATACGACATATCGCTTATCCTTTGACAGGAAAGACAATGAGGACGCTGACCGGGCGGTATTCAAGGGAGAGTTACGTTTTTTTGCCGATATTCAAGAGGAATCCCACTCAATCGCTTTGCCAATACTGATAGTTGCAGAATCATCTGATATTCAAAACACTAATGATTGATTAAGGTTCACATCCCTTGTACTCGTTTGAAACTTCGGGCGGCTTCGGTTATCACGTTATCAAGTGTTACTGATTCCGCAACAGCATAATGAGACGGGCTTTCCCATCAAACACAATTTCGGGGGCGGTGTTGATATTTGCGCCGAGTTTGACAAGCCGTTGCGCAACGACGATGAATATGATTTTAGTATTGTTGAACAATGGAGGACTTGCGTCTGATGTTAGAAAGGTGGTAGAATACATATATGATTGATTGCTGTTGCCGATGGTAAGGTAATGTTGTCTAAAATGTTTTGTGTAGCAATACTGAATTTTGAAAATTGTCAACGTTGCAATGTTTTAGGAATTTTGCAGTACAGAAACGCCTAAAACTTGTTTTAATTTGAATGTTTTAGGAATTTCAATGCTTTTTTAACTATGAAAACTGTAATTCGTAAATATCACTTGAAAGTATTGTCTGATCTGCGGGACACAGATTTGATTAAGGTTGTTACTGGTGTAAGACGCTCCGGTAAGTCAACTCTTATGTTACAATTTCAAGAATTATTGAAGAACGAAAATCCTGATGTATCTGTTTTGCCTATTAATTTGGATGTACCCGAATACCGTTTTCTTGCCGAAAAAAACTGGTTGGAAATATATGAATTTATCAAACAAGCGGTCAACCCCAATAAAATAAACTACGTTTTCCTTGATGAAGTTCAGAACATCCCTCAATTTGAGAAACTCCTTGATGGGTTATTTGTTCACCCTAAAATTGATTTGTATGTAACTGGTTCTAACGCTTACTTACTTTCGAGTGAACTCGCAACACTGTTGACGGGTCGTGCTTTTGAAATCAAAATGCTTCCGTTTTCTTTCGCCGAGTTTTTTGAATATACAGAGAAACAATGGAATCGCGACAGGGCGTTTGAAGAATATATGAAAATTGGCGGATTCCCGGAAGCCGACAGACTATCTATTGTTAACAATGTATATTCTTTTGAATACTTACAGACAGTCTATAAAAATATCTATGAGAATGATATACGGAAGCGTTACGACATTTATTCGGAGCAGTCCTATCAAGAGGTCGTTCATTTTTTAATTGATTCTGCCGGTTCCAGTATTTCGGCGGGCGGTATTGCTAAGGCGTTGACTAATAACGGGAAAAAAATAGATAATAAATCTGTTTCCAAATACATTGATACGCTGGTTGAGGCATATTTATTCTACAAAGTGAACAGATACGATATTAAGGGCAAGCAACATCTGACTACGCAGGGAAAGTATTATTTAGTTGATGTTGGATTCAGGAATGCCTTACTCGGTAAAGAATTGACGAGCGATAGCGGTCATATTTTGGAAAATATAATTTATTTGGAATTACTTCGTAGGGGAAATCAGGTTTGGATAGGGAAAATCGGTAACACGGAAGTGGACTTTGTAGTTAGAGATAAAGAGGGTTACACAAAATATATTCAAGCGGCGTGGTCGGTAAAAGATGCAGCAACCCTCGCCCGTGAACTTGCTCCGTTTGATAAAATTCCCGACCATAACGAGAGGATACTAATAACGATGGATTACGAGACAGGTTCAAGAAACGGTGTTAAACAAATCAATGCTATTGATTGGTTGTTGGACTAACTTGTCACGGTTGAAAATTACGTTACAAATTTCAGATGCAGAGTTTTGGGTTATATCATTTCACCAACTCTCACAAACGAGACACTCGTGATGTTGTCAGGCAAGCGTTGCGTTGCCGTTATCTCGGAATGATTCAATGTCGGTGATGTTATTCTGTTGAAGAAAACATTTTTGCACGCGGCTATACCGTGTTACGTCTGCGCGGTATAATCTTATTCGTTTATCGTTATTGCAATGTCCCACTAATACGAACAAACACTATGTACGTAAAACTACTCACCGCAACTTTCATTTTTATATTCACCATCACTGCCGCAATATCTCAGGATTCGGTTGGTTTGCTGCCTTCTCCTGACGGCGGCGGGTTGTTGTTTTCTTTTCCTTTTGATATGAATTGCGACGCGGACGCGGACGGTTGGCCTGACGGCTGGTCACGGATGAGCGGAGTTGATAGCGGTGTCAACTTTTCGCAGAATATACAAATAGAAATTCGTGAGAATCCTACTCCGTTCGGACGCAACTCGCTTCACGTTCCGTTATCCGGCGGCGGTGTTGCCATCTTTTCACCTCACATTCCTATTCGTCACGGTCTCACTTACTCCGCCAGCGTTTACCTCAACTCAACCGGTTTACGTTATGATAATGTCTCGATGAACATCTCATTCTTCTCCGCAAATGGCGAACGTCCGCTGCGTACATGGATTTCCGAAAAAGTTACCAATACTAACAGTTGGAAACAGTTACGGATTTTGCAGGCAGTCGCGTCAATGCCCGATGCCGCGTATGCGGTTGTCGGATTGATTATCTTGCCGTCGTCGCGTCAGGATTTCAGCGGCGAAGTTGACTTTGTACACTTGCAGGTTTTTGAAGAACCAACGATTCAGTTTTCTACGAACAACGAAGACCACATCTTCCGTAGTCCGTCAGGAATTGACGTGCATTGCAAGTTGACCGGTGTTGCGTCGTCAATGAAGTCGGTAACGTTCGCACTCGAAGACACGTATGGTAAACTAATCGCACAACGTAAAGCCGATTTTCCGTCCGCGCCGACGATGGTCTCACGTAGGCAAGTGAACGATTCACCGCCAACAGTCGGCTCGTCGGTCAACGTTGTATGGGCAAATTTGCCCATCGTCAGCCCCGGTTTCTATCGTGTTCGTCTGATAAACGATAATGGTACAGTAATGTCACCAGCAGCGTCTAACAAAATTGAATCACCGATAAGAACGGTATCAACAATATCCGACGATACAACGTCAACATCAACCGTCAACAATGACAACATCAATTACTCACCAATCACCGACGCTAAACCGCTAACGTTAGTCTATCTTGAACCGTCAGTCCCGCCAGTCGGCGGCGAGTTCGGTTGGTCAATGCAAGGATTCACGTTACCGGAGTTGTTAAAAAAACAATCATTGCTTGGCGACGCGGGCATCTCGCGTGTTAAACTACCAACGTGGCTGCCGTCGAAAACAACGCCCGCCGACTGGCACTCATTGAAAGATTTTTGTCTTTGGCTCACGCGCCGCCGAATCAGAATGACCGGCTTGCTCGAAGCACCGCCGGAGGTAACGAACAAAATCAGGGTGGGCGGCAAAGACGTTGCGGCGGTATTCAGTCAGCCGCACGAACTTTGGTTTCCCACGCTCGAAACAATGTTGACGCAACTTTCGTTGTTAGTCCGCGAGTGGCAAATTGGCACTGACGAAGACCGAAGCATTCGTGAACTTCCCGCAATGTACGAAACGCTTGACCTCATTCGGAAACTGTTCAACACGGCGGCTTACGACGTGACGCTCGGATTCGGTTGGGACTGGACGTGGCAATTACCGGCAACGTTCAAACTCAACGAGCCGGACAAACCGGAGCCGGTGTTGCCGTCTCCGCCAAGTCCTGATGTTGTCTCGGCTGACCCGCTAGTGCAGACACCGCCGATTCCGCCTGTGGTTATAGAGTCTCGCGAGTTTGTGAATCTCGGCAGCAACTTGACACCGACACCGCAGGAGTTCGCGTATGAACTGCGGCGGAGTGAAGGTACCGGCGTTTTGCGTTACATTTCGATTGTTCCGCTTTCGCGTTTGGACTACCGCGTCGAAGACCGTATTCGTGACCTTGTGCAGCGAATGATTGTCGCGAAAATTAACCGCGCCGATGCCGTTTTCATCCCGAAACCGTTTGACGATGATTACGGTTTGATGAACGCTGACGGTACGCCGGGTGAACTGTTTCTGGCTTGGAGAACGACATCGCAACTACTGAACGCGAGACGTTGGGCGGGAAGTATTAAGATGCCGAATAGAAGTACGAACGTGATTTTTCAAGGTGCAGGCAGTACGGCGGTGATGGTGTTGTGGAACGATTCGGCGGCGATTGACAAACCGGTTGAAGAGACACTTTATCTTGGGACGAATGTTGAAATGGTTGACTTGAACGGTGCGAAGTCAAAGTTGCCGCTGACTGGTCGGCAACATATGGTTAGTGTCGGACCGGTGCCGGTTTTTGTGACGGGAATTGATATGGATGTAACGAAGTGGCGGCAACAATTTCAGTTGAAGAACCGCGTGATACCGAGTTATGTTGGTAAGCCAAACGCGAACGAGTGGACGTTTGTCAACGATACACCAAACGGATTTGCGGGCGAGTTGACGTTTGTTGCACCGGAGGAAAACGGCTGGCGATTCAATCCGCACAAGGAACGGTTTACTACTTCGATGAACGAGAGCGTGACGAAACCGTTCACGATAACGTTAGCGCCGGAAGCGAGCAGCGGGCGGCATCCGTTCCAGATAGACGTGCGAAGAGACGCGGAGGAGATGGTATCGTTTTCAATTTATGACGAGTTAGACGTGGGCGGCGGCGACTTGTCGATGACGTTTATGACAAAAATGAATCGACGCGGCGAGTTAGAACTACACCAACTATTCACCAACGACGGCGACACGAGCGTGAGTTACGACATAACCGTTTACCCGCCAAAACGTCCAACGCTAACAAGTAGAGTAAACAAACTATCAAACGGGCAAGTAAAACAAGTCTATGCGTTAAAAGACGGTAAAGAGTTACAGGGAAAGACAATAAGAATAGTAGCCAAACCAACGGGAGCAGGTGCCCCGCAACAAGACCAGTTGCGGTATCACGTAACAGTACCAAAGGAAGATTGATGACATTTGGGCGGAAAGTCCACGTTATATGCAAGCCATAATACCAAACAGACTATCGTTACGGCATGTGTTTACTAACTGTTGTCCGAGTGTTTTGTCACTTTCTAGGGCTTGTTTGATTGATGC
This sequence comes from Planctomycetaceae bacterium, assembly GCA_031287585.1. Classification (GTDB taxonomy): domain Bacteria; phylum Planctomycetota; class Planctomycetia; order Pirellulales; family Thermoguttaceae; genus UBA8133. Next base: position 8,977 of record JAITST010000414.1, read on the forward strand.
TATTTTTGTTTCG
>JAITST010000006.1 GCA_031287585.1 Planctomycetaceae bacterium
TTTTGATTATCTTTTTTGTTGCGTGGGCACAAAATTAGCAACCGTTCACGGACACAGTAACTGTACTTTCCCAAAAATCAAAATACGATATCACCAACTACAACGACTTTGCAAAGTCATTTTTCAACCGTGACCAGTGAATCAATACTCTCCAATCACGCCGTATTTTCCCCAAAATTTTGGTATTGGGGCTGTTATGGTTATTGTTTCTTCTTTTGTTGGGTGTTGGATTGTTAGTTTTTGAGCGTGGAGAGTTATTCCACTTGCGATTTCTGTTTTTGCTCCGTATTTTCTGTCGCCCAGAATCGGGTAACCTCTCGTTGATAGTTGTACCCTGATTTGGTGTTTCCTGCCTGTCTTCAGATTTATTTTTATCAGAGAGTTGTTTCCCAATAACTTTATTCTTTCAAACAACAAGATTGCTTCTTTGGCGTTTGGGGTATTCGGCTTTGTTACGTGAACAGAGCGGTGACGTTCGTCTTCTATTAACCAGTCATTACACTCCATTTCTGTTGGCGTTACTCCTTCTACCAACGCTATGTATTCCTTTTTCACCTCGCGTGAACGGAATTGTTCATTGATTCTGTCGGCGGCTTTGGATGTTCTGGCGAATAGGACAACGCCGCTCACCGGTACGTCCAGACGTGATACTACACCGAGATAAACGTTACCCGGCTTGTTGTACTTTTGTTTGATGTACTCACGCGCGAGAGTTAGAAGAGTTACCTCGTTTTCGGGTAACCCCATCGTCGCGACACCAACCGGTTTCGATATTACCAGCAAGTGGTTGTCTTCGTACAGGATTTCCAGCATCGTTTTCACCGAATCTAAAATAAAACTCTTCCAAGCCGCATCCCAACTAACAACATTCCCAATCCGCCAAAGTTTTGCAACAAAACATAGCCGCTCATATTCAACCACGCTTTTTGAACGATGAAACCGTACAAGTCAAATGCGTAAGATGAAAACGTTGTTAGCGCACCGAGAAAGCCGGTTAGAACCGCGACATAAATAACGTCGTCCCTGCTCACCTGAAAACGTTCGTACATTATCACAAACAACAGTCCGTACAAAAAACAACCGAGCAAGTTCACCGCAACCGTTCCCCAAGGAAACGAACCGTTCCCAAACGCCAAAGCGCGTATTATCACGAAACGCAGCAACACACCAAAAGTACCGGCAAAAGCAAGCAGAAGCACAAGACGCGCAGTCATTTATTTGTCTCCGTAGTGTATTTATTCGCGGCAATTTTTATATGTTATTCAACGATGATTGTTGCAAACGTCGGGCAACCGGATAATTCTATCACAAAACGCAATTGTATTCAAGAGATGATTTGGAACGCATCCATTCGTAAATCGTGTTTATAAAATTTTTAATATCAAGGGTACTTGACAGATTTGATTATATCATTCAAAATAATACTGGATGTAATTTACTTAACCTGTGTTTTAGCGAAGCGGGGCTGTTTCCGTTACGGCGATTCGGAAATTGGCGATATTTTACGGAAGTTTCGCTTCGTATGAGGATTTAAAACGATGCCAATGTCAAATATAATTGGAGTACCCGTTGTTCTTGTGGTTGACGATATGCCGGAAATTTTGCATCTCGTTCAGCGAACATTGAGTTCAGATTTCAAGTCGATTCTGCTTACTTCTGGTGAACAGGCGTTGAAGTGGTTGCAGAATAACGTACCGGACTTAATTATTCTTGATGTAAATATGCCCGATATGAACGGGTACGAGGTTATTGATAACATAAAAAAGGATGAGCGGCTGGTTGATATTCCGATAATTTTTTTCAGTGCGTTGAGCGGCGACGAGAGCGAGATGCTCGGACTTTCGCACGGTGCATCGGATTACATCAACAAGCCGGTTATACCGCAATTGTTGTTACATCGTGTCCGAACTCAAATCGAACTTAGCCGTCACCGTCACCACCTCGAAGAACTTGTCAAAGCCAAGCAAGAGCAACTCAACCGGTTGCAACGGGTGACGATAAATGCGCTGACGGAATGCTCGGAGTCGCGTGATAGTGATACAGGTCATCATATCCAGCGGACATCGTTGTATGTCGAACTGCTCGCAAAACGTCTTATGGACAAGGATATTTCGTTACAAAATTTTGGAACGGAGTCAGTTACGCAACTAGTTTCCGCCGCGCCGCTTCACGACATCGGTAAGATAGGGATTCCCGACGCGATTCTGTTGAAGAACGGTAAACTGACGAACGAGGAGTTCAATATTATGAAGTCGCACGTGACAATTGGTGCGCATACGTTACGGGGTGCGGTTAATGAACTTGGGTTTGAAAGTTTTCTCGATATGGCATTGCAAATTTGTTTGACGCACCACGAGAAGTGGGACGGCAGCGGTTATCCGAGCAACTTGAAAGGCGAAGCGATTCCATTGACAGGGCGGATTATGGCGGTCGCCGATGTATATGACGCGTTAACGTCGGCACGACCTTACAAAGAACCATTCTCGCACGAAAAAGCAATGCAAATAATTATCGAAGGCAGGGAGAAACATTTCGACCCGATGCTGGTAGATTTGTTTGAAGAAGTCGCGGACTCGTTTGCGGAGATTAACCGGAAGTTTAAGTAGTACAATGGGAATGTGTTATACTATACTTGTAACGGTAGAAAATAATTGCGCTACCCACATTATTATTGAGTAGATGTTGACAAAGAATCCCAACCCCGTAGGGGGTTATCAAGATTTTACCCCTTGCGGGGTAAGGATTCGTAGTAGCGATTAATAATCTACACAAACAATTTTCGGTCGTGTTCGGTATAAAATCTAAATAATAACCACCCTTCTGCATTCTTCGTGCCGTCGTGGTGAAAAAATATCCGTGACACACTTACCAAAAGTCTGTGTCCCTACTTCACTATCAGATCCATCTCAAAAAGCACGTTCCAGTTTTTTCCTGTAATAAAAACTTTACTCGCCGCCTCGTCAAACGCAATACCGTTCAGAACATTTTCGTTACTAAAATTCGTCACACTTTCCGCTATCAATTTCAGGTCAATCCAACCGATTACCTTACCCGTTTGCGGATTGATTCTTACGATTTTCGTAGTCTTCCAGATATTCGCCCAGACTTCGCCGTGAACAAATTCCAACTCGTTGAGCATCATAATTTTCTGCCCGCTGCGAACATTGTCACCGTCGAAAACTGTCACCTTCTTCCGTAACTTAAAATTCTTCGGGTCATAATAACGCAGAATCGCGGTGCCGTCGCTCATTATCAACGATTCGCCGTCAAAACAAATTCCCCAACCTTCGCCGTCATACGTGAACTCACCGCTCTTCTTCAACGTCTTGCTGTCAAACACAAAACACCGTCTCTCACGCCACGTCAACAAGTAAAGCGAATCGCCGACAAGTTCCAAACCTTCCGCAAAAAAATCACGCGGTATCTCAACACGCCGTACGACTTTACCGCTGGCGGGCTCAACAATTCGGAGCGTTGACCGTCCGTACAAACCGGTACTCTCGTAAAGTTTACCGTCAGAGAACAACAATCCCTGAGTGAACGCGGTAGAATCATGCGGTCGCGCGACAACATTACGAAACGTCAAAACATCAGGCAATACAACGTTCCGTGTTTTGCTCTCCGATTGCGCACAAGATACCTGAGTGAAGATAAGTGAAAACAGGATAATGAAAATTTTGGATGTAGTATTCATTGATTTTCTTTTCATATTTTTCGATATGCCCGATTGCTTCCGGCAATAACACAACAGTATAAGTCATTTTTCCCGACACTTAGCAAAAATTTTCTGAAGGGATTCGCAGTCCTCAAGCCGTATCCCTTTGCCTTCACGTACTTGATGGATGCCTTCATACACACTACGCAAATTTTCAGGGTCATCAAACCAAGTGTCACCGCTTGGGCTTGGATTGTCTGGATTTGTTGACTTTACTTGCTTGCGTTTTTTAGAAAAACCACCATCTTTGCGGGCAGAATGAATAATTTTCTCAACGATAAACATTTTTTGTTCAGTCGATAACGTGCCAATGTTGTCCAAAATATCCGAGATTTCAGGACTTACCGCGTCCTTTTTTTTATTTGTCGGCAACGTGTCGATTTTTTCAACTTTTACAACTGCCATCGTTCTGTTCCTTCATTAGTCGGTTGATGAAACTCAAACCTGCGGCACACAGTCCGCAACAACAAAAAACATTCTACCAGTAAATTTTGAAAATGCAACAACTATACTCACGAGAGCGGAATTGTTTTCCGCAGTAAAAACGGTAACGGAAAAAGTGCGAGCAAAATCAATGCGTACTGCCAGCCGCAGAACAGTAAGCATATCAACGCATCTAGCGGTATAATCGCAAGCAGCATCCAGCCGACCATCGCTTGTAAATGTTTCCAGCGTGCTTCGTATGACGCGATAATTGTAACAAAGAATATGTAGAGAGCAACAACAACGAGATAAAAGTCCACGCTGCCAACGGCTACGGATAACTCCCTGCTTGATACGAACGCAGCCGTACTATAAGACACAAACGCTATATTCTTCGCGCGGCAAATCGCCATAAATGTTGCGGCATAAAATACTCCTCTTTTATGAAGTATCTCATAACAAAGTATCCATACAGGTAACGTTATTCCTGACATAATAACGATTTCGTTCGGCAACGAAACAACCAGTGCCGCCGCCGTTCCAGCCGCCAACAACATAAAACCTAACCAACCCGCAAACGTCACCGAAATCTGTCCCGACGGTAAAGGACGCGACGGGCGTTCGGCACGGTCAATTTCCAAATCGTACCAATCGTTCAGAACCATCCCGCCGAGAAAAAAGCACGAACCGGCGAGCAACTGTATCATAAGCAGCGGCACGTTTGGCTCCGCCGCGTAAACCATAACGGTCAACCAATGAGCCGCCAAAATGTTGCTCCAAACAGTTGGCAAGTTAGCGACACGGAGTAGTCTGAGAAACGGAAAAATTTTACGTAACATTTTGGTAACGAGGTGATAAAAAAATAAATACAAAAATTATCAAAACAAATAACTGCTATTGATTAGTTTCTAAAATTTTAGTACCATTCAGATTCAGAATATATCACAACAATCATAATATCACAACTACACACAACGATTGTAATCTATGAAAATACTACTAACAAACGATGACGGTATCCACGCTCCGGGCTTGGCGGCGATGGCGATTGCGTTGCAGCGGCTTGGCGAGGTGACGGTTGTCGCACCGGCAACGGAACAAAGCGGTGTCGGTCACGCTATCACATTTCAAACCCCGCTAACAACCAAGCGAACACGTATCAACGATATGTTGACTGGTTACGCTTTACGCGGCACGCCGGCGGATTGCGTAAAGATTGGTATTACACAAATCTTCGTCGAACGTCCCGACTTAATCGTTAGCGGAATTAACGGTGGTCTTAACGCGGGACTGAACGTCATCTATTCCGGTACAGTTGCCGCGGCGGTAGAAGGCGCGTTTTACGGTATCGACAGTATCGCGGTCTCGCTCGAATACTCCGAGTACGACGCATTCACCGCAGCCGCGGCAATCGCCGCAAACGTAATTGAAAAACTGGTCACGAACAAAACTTCGCCCAGCCGCTTGTACAACCTGAACATTCCCGTAGCCGCAACTATCAATCCGCAGCCGGAGGTAAAAGTAGTGCCGATGGATATAACACAATACTGGGAAACGTTTGAGAAAAGAATTGACCCGCTAGGTCGTCCATACTACTGGCTAACCGGTCGCCCCGACCCGCGTCAACCGAAACCGCAAGTACAACCAGATACGCTAACAGACCTAAAAGCACTGAACAGCGGATTCGTAACAGTAACGCCGTTACAATACGATATGACAGACCACGCGAATCTCAACTCAATAAAAATTTCGTAAGAAGCAACACACCGTCGGATTTAACCGACGGAGACGGTCAATTTTCAACCGTGTTCGGTTATATTCATTGTATAAAACTATCCAACACTCAACTATGAAAATAATAATCCTACTTCTATCACTCGTCATTACAGCGTCCACCGCCCAAGCCGGCGATTCACTTTATGAGCGTATCAGTGCGGAGTATCGCGGTCAATCGCAAGGAGTGTTATCGTTAAGCAGTAATCAAAGTCTGACACCACACATGCTCGCGCAGCAACCGACGGTTCTACAACAGCAGCCGTTACAAACTCCGTCCGTTCTTTCGTCACCAACCACCGCTGAACCGTATGGCGTCCAACTAGCAAACGGCAACAAAACAACCAGCGGAACGAGCGGTGAACATTTTTGTAATCCGCTCAAACGCGAATGGTCTCGCATCTGCCAAGACTACCGAAACTTATACTCGCGTGACCCGATGTTAAACTTCGCCGTCGCACTCGGTGTCGGCGGCGTGTTCGCGAACACTTCAATCGACCAAGGGTTCCGCGATTGGTACCAAGACGATGTTCGTTCGTCGGGACTTGATAATCTGTCGCCGTTCTTCAAAACGTTTGGTGAAGGAGCGATATTCATACCGGTATTTGTTATCGGCGATATTGTATATCGTTACGGTCAGGAGTTCGACATTTTCGCAAACAGCACTTGTGTCGCGGGCGAATTTTTCTCGCGAACAACACGTACATACTTGGTAGGTGCGCCAACGTTGTTAGTGGGGCAGTTCGTACTAGGCGGTGCCAGACCGAACGACCACAGCAGCGACGACTCACACTGGACACCGTTCAACGCTTGTCACGGAATTTCCGGTCACTCGTTCATGGGAGCGGCACCGTTCATAGTTGCAGCCCAAATGAGTAACCGATGGTGGCTCAAAGTATTGTTCTACGCACTTTCCGCTTTCCCCGCGTGGACAAGAATAAACGACGATGCTCACTACCTATCGCAAGGTTTACTGGGTTGGTACCTGTCGTATCTATCGGTAAGAGCGGTAAGCAAAACAGACGGAGTACGCTTGCCAAAAGGAATGACAATCTTCCCGATAACAAGCAACAACTCGGTAGGACTGGGAGTGCTGTGGAAGAGGTAAAAGTTCTGGTCGCACTCGGCGCGAATCTTGGTGAACGTGAATTGACGTTACGTTCGGCGTGGGAATGTTTGTCGAAAAACGAAAACATAAAAACGATAAAGTTAAGTAAACTCTACGAAACCGAACCAGTAGGCGGACCGCCGAATCAACCGATGTTTCTAAACGCCGCTGGTCTGTTAGAAACAACTCTCACACCGGAAGAATTACTAGCCGCGTTACAGGAAGTAGAAAACAAACACGGCAGAGAAAGAAAAATACACTGGGCAGCCAGAACGCTGGACTTGGACATAATACTCTACGAAAACCAAATCGTAAACGAACCAAACTTAACAATCCCGCACCCACGTCTAACAGAACGCAAGTTTGTACTGATACCGGCAAATGAAATCGCGGCTGATATGATTGTACCGACTATTGGGAAAACGATTGGCGAAATTTATAATGAATACGTCAATCCGTTGGACTGACGTATGTATCTATCAGAGAATAACTCGTCCAGATTTTTTCGTCTGAACACGATTGAAAATTGTTTGTGTCGCGATGTAATCGTAACTCAAAATGTTGATTATGGAACATCAAACGTATCGGGTGACGCTTGTCGTCAAGAAACAACGCAACCCCTTACCCCGTAAGGGGTTAAATATGGATAACCCCTACGGGGTAAGGATTCTTTGTCAGCATCTATTAAGTGACAGTGTAAGTAACGCAATTTTCAAACGTTACTTGTATAACGATAGGCAGAAAACTCCGTCGTCTATTGCAATGTAAAGAGCGTTTTATTGTTTTACGGTGACGTATCGCTTTCGATAACCCGAACGTAGAGACGCGAAGCATCGCGTCTCCTGCAACGAACGAATGACGTTTTACTCTTCGCAAACCAGTCTAAAACCTACGTTGAATACTGTTTGCCAAGGTTCGTATGGTCTTCTTATACCGCTTCTTGACCACTTTGGTCTGTCTCGCCATGAGCCGCCTTTTACTACCTTTCGTTCGTCATTCGGTGCGTAGTTGGACGCTGTCCATTCCGCAACGTTACCCTGCATATCGTACAAGCCCCATTGGTTTGGCTGGTATGCCTTCACCTCGCTTGCTATCATACTTCCGTCGTCAACTCCCTCCGCTCTCGGTATGAACGCCTCTTCCTTCGGCGGGTTGTTGATTGGCTGCGGGTTTACTCCTCTTACCACAAACTTTGTCGTTTGCATATCAGAGAGATTTTCAAACTTACCGAAATCGGCAGTCAGGTCTCCGTACCACATCGGAGTCGCGGTTCCGGCACGGCATGCCCACTCCCATTCTGTTTCCGTAGGCAAACGGAACTTCTTTCCCGTCTTATCGCTCAACCACTTGCAGAACTCGTTCGCGCGATTCCAGTTTACACGAATTACCGGCTGTTCCGGTTTGTTCGCCGGATAACCCGGATGCGTGTGGTCTTTACTCCACTGGTCAATGTAACGGCTGTCGTGCTGCGAATCAAACTGGTTGTACAATTTATTCGTCACTTCTGTTGTCATCATCCAAAACGGTTTATTCACTTCTATCGCCGTTCGCGGCAACTCGTCCGCAAAACCGCCGTCGTCACCTTTGACAAACTTACCCGACGGTATCCACGCGAGTTCAAACGAAACGTTGTCATTCACTTTCACCGTTTGATTCTCTTTCGTCTGCAAACTTTTTGCGGTTTGCAAATCAAAAGGCCAGTTCGGTATCGTCGGCGCGGAATAATCCAGTTTTACCTTTTCAGGTTTGATAAACTCAATGTTTTCCGGCAACTCAATACCTTCATACGGTTTAACTTCCGGGTCGAAAGCAATGTCCGCGTACAACGACCGCAACTCCGCCGCACGCGCCGCGACACCGGAGATATGATTACGGTTCATCTTATTCGCAATTTCAATCCAAGTTCCATAATACGGAACGTTGAGGTCAGCCCATGCGTACAACTTACGCATCGAATCGTTATCGACAACAACGCCGTAATGCCCTTTTTCAAGCATCTGGAACAACTCGCTCGACGACGTGTGGAACTCCATCGGCTTGAGCAAGTGATAATCGCCTTCCGGTCCCGGTCGCCGAACGTATGGATGTAATGCGTGATACGACTTCGAGAAACCGCGATGTCCCGCCGACTTGTCCGCGAAATTCGGGCGGTCTTGTTTACCTTCCGAACCATCGTGACAACCAACGCAATACTTGTCAAGCACCGGTTGCACTTCGTACTTGAACGAGAACGGGCGTTCCTTTCCCAGGAACGGCGTTATCGGTGTCGGTGCTTTGCCGCGCGCGATAGTCATCGAACTCGGTGTCACGCTGTTTTGCGATTCGTGACAACCGACGCACGATTGGTTTTCGCCGGGCATTCCGACAAACCACGTCCGCATAAGTTGCACCGCCCGCCCTTTGTCGTCGAGCGGCTGAATCGCAACAGGCATATTCGGCGGAACAACAAACGACGCGCTGCCGTCTTCGTAAACCGGCACTTCACCCATTATCCGGCGAGCGTCCCAACAACTTTCCATTCCGAAATAGTCATGCGAACCAATACCGCGATAACCGTAATTATATGTGAACACGCGGAACTTTTTCACCGTTCCCCGCGGCAAATCTTTCAATCCGTCACCGACGTAAACGTTCGTCACGAAAACATTCGACTGCTTTGAATCGCGGTCAACACGGTTCGGTTGCGTTTGCGGCTGCGGACGTTTGATGATAGGTGTCGGCTCGAAAAGTCCGTAACCTTGTTCTTCACGAATCTTTACCATATTGTCGAACGTGTCAACGAGATACAACGCCCAGGGTGAGTTCGGTGTCAATTTAACCGACGCGATAAAATAGTTTTCGTCGAGCGGCGCGGGGAAGAGAAACTTAGGCCACGAATCATCAACGAGTTGGTCAACGATAATCGGTTCGACTTTCTGTCCGTAACCCGGTATCCGCTGAATCACGCCGTCCGCTTCCGCACGTCCTTTCGTTATGTCGAACAGAACGAGTTCACCCGCCCGCGACGTGCC
>JAITST010000032.1 GCA_031287585.1 Planctomycetaceae bacterium
TGACGTTTTTTCGCCAGGTCTTCTGGTGATTCAATTATTTGCGGCGTATTGCTGTCTTGTTTTATTGCGGTTGGTTTTTCGGTTGGAGGCGGTGTTGTTTTAGATGTTTTACTTATTGATTCAAGCCAGTGTTGATTTGTTGTTGCGTCCGGGATTGATAAGCGTCTTGTGAATAATGATAGCGAGATTGTTATTAGCAGTATTCCGACTACGCTTATTGCGTTACTTGCTGCTGTTATTTGTTCGGCTGTTAGTTGTTCTGTTAGTTGTTTCACCGACGGTATGTTGTCCATTGTTGTTATTGCTGCGGCTAACAGTAATAGTATTGATGTCGAGAACAAAAGTGCCGAGACGCTATAACAACGCCAGATTTCGGCTGTGATTCTTGTTACAATCATTCCAAAGAGGATAGTGTAAATTCCAATCCACCACAAGTTGCCCTGCTCGCCGAGACGTGCGCCGCCGTGAATTACTAGCAAGTCGCGGAGCAACAGACGTAACATTGCAACCGAGTCGATGCTTAAAAATACCGCCGCTAAGCCGCCCCAAAACCAGATGTCGCTTAGTTCAGATTTGCTGTGTGTTTTGTTGTAACGGAACGTTTCCTGCGATATTGCGAAACACGCTGTCGCGGTTAGTAACCATAACACGGCGGTCAACCAGTGGAACAGTGAACCGCTTTGTGTTATGTCTAACGCGGGGATTGTTGATATACCTAGAATTTCCGCGACCTTCGACAACTTCAAGTAGCCGTAACTTAAAACCGCCGTGATGATACAGACCACAACCGTGAATCCCAAGTATGTCGCGAGGGATTTAGGGTAGATGTCGGTTAGGATGGGTTTCATTGAAGTTAAGTATTTGTTTACGTTTTTTCACCACGAAAAATATAGAAGGATTTTTATGTAACTGTTCACGTTCATAACACAACTCGTTTTAACGCAAAGTGCGTTATGAGAGTAAACGGCTACAAATAAATTATCAATACAAGTGTTGCCTGATTCCCGCTGAGAAATAGTCAATGTCTCCAAATTTTTCTGCCAGCCAGTTTATTTTTGCGTTCTCTTTTGTCGTTTTGAAATCGGCAGCGGCGTTTTGCAGCAACCCGCGATCATATAACAGTTTGTCTAGCCGTCCGGGAAAACGTGAGCGATAATCACGCGGTATCGCGTTCGGACGTGCCGCGTTGATGTGCGCGATTAGGTTTGTTGCACAGTTATTGCTAATCGCATGATAAAACTCCGGTTTGTTCGCTAGTTTGTTCGCACGTCCCAACATTCCCTCAAAGATATGCCGTATCTCCGTCGGTGTAACTTTCAGACGAAACAAATATACGTCGCTTTTGTTAATCTGAGTATATAACCGGATCAGGTCACGCTCGTCGGCGACAACATAAATCAGTTCAAACTGGTTTGTGATTGAGCCGAGCGGGTCATACGACTCGCCCTCTTCGTAACGCGGCTCGACCGAAATCGCCACGTGTCTGCCGTCCGCGAATCCGAAACTCGCTTCGATGTGAGCGATACTCGGCACGCCCGAAAACGGCGCGGAGATGAAGTCCAGCGTTTGGATTTGCGACAGGTCAAACGTCTGGTCGTAGTATCGCGTCGTGAAATCTTTCAACTGACGATAGACCGTGTAGCGGATATTTCGTATCGTTACCTTGTCACCGTTAAATTCGGCTTTGGGCAACAGTTGATAATTTGTACCCCACGTTCGGTCAGTTGACGGACTAAACTCACTCACGATTTTTTTACCAATGCTCACCTTTGGAACGTAAGCGGATAACGTTTTCTCTTGTTGGTTGTTCGCACGAGTTGTGTGAGCATGTTGAGAACGCGGATTGTCGGTCATGGGTACGGTGCTTTTACCGTTGAGCGGCGCGAGAACGCTTGCGTTACGGTTTGTGTGATTTGAATTATTGACGGAATCGTCGGGTGCGTAGCCGCTAACGTTCGTACTTCTGCTATCGAAGAACGGATTCGTTTGCGGAGCGGCGGCGATACGCGGTGCGTAATTACGTTCAACATTCCACGGCTGATTAAGTTCAGGACTCGCGGGCGGAGCAACGGATTGATTGACGTTCGGAACTACAGCCGGAGTTGTAACGTTCGGACTTGTGTTTGATGGACTTTGTAAACGTGATGGAGTTTGAGTGTGGATTTGCGGCTGTTCCGCATGTTGTTGTGAAGGCGGAGTACCGAGTGACGGCAGATTACCATACACATCGTCGTCATCGTAATTTACTTGGAGTATCGGAGACTTGTTCAAACGCGGTTCAACATTCGCCGCCTGACGAATTTGCGGCGCGGTATCATTGGCATCGTTGTCACCGACAGGTGCAAAATACTTCGGTTGATTCGTATTATCTTGACTGGTACCGTGTTGATTTGTTACAACGCGAGCCGCCGATGAACGCTGATTTATCGCTTCGGTTGACGCTAATTGATACGATTCGGGAACACGCGGGATAGTGTTTTGTGACGAGTTACGAGCGTATTGTTTTTGAGATGGTAATTGATAACGATTACGATTCAGGTTCGGCTGCTGCGGATTTGAGTATTGACTCAGTTGTTCGAGTAACGACAACGGACGCGCGGAAGTTTGTTGCGACGGTAAACGTGTAACCGGTCGTTGTTGAGTTTGTTTGTGAGTTTGCTGTTGAACCTGTTGCGGGTACGGATTGACAGGGCGATACGAAGTTTGTGCCTGCGTCTTTGGTTGCTGCGATTGTTGAGATTGCAAACCAGCACAGTACGGACAACCTTGTTTGTGAACGTGTTGAACGGGCTGCGAAACGGTACGTGGCATAACCGCGCGATTCTGCGAAGCCCGATTCGTACAACCGAGCAAAGCATTTATCGCAAGCAACGCAACAAGTGCAAAACGTAATGGAGTAAATTGTAAATTCATAACTTTAATAATAAATGCAACGGCAATCGCCGCGTAGTTATCAATGAAAAAGAAGAGTAACAATTTTCACCAAATCAGACAAGAGCAATTTTTATGGAGAAAATGGGGAGAATGTAGAAACGCGGATGTCTCGTAAACTGTCGGGTTAATATGATTTGTACAAACGTATTGGCAGACTGTACCATCCGTGAAATTTATGGAGCAGTAACAGATTGAGTGTTTCTTGGTATTCCAGAATTAGATTTGCCTCATTAACGTTTTCGTTTTTTTTGTCTTGTGATGTATCACTTGGGAAAAAATGGTGAAAAATATATTTTTGCTTTTTTTTTGTTATTTAGCGGCATCCCCCCTTTTTCAATATGAAAACACGTGTCATACTCGTACCATCTTGAACATTATTCCTTTGCTTGGGAAAGGCAAAAACAATGAAGATTTTTGCGAAGCACCCAATTGCGGCGGGATTTACAGCGTGTCGCTGGACATTTGTTCGGTTTTTTATTATTGCGGTTCTGCTAACTGCTGCTACGTTAAAAGCGTGGCAATTAGCAACGGAACCGGTTCTTGGTGAAGTTTTGCTTCATTCACGATTGCTCAACGTGTTGGTTGTTGAGTTTGAGATATTTTTTAGTTTTTGGCTAATTACGGGCTTGCTACCTAAATTAACGCGGCTTGCAAGCATAGTGCTTTTTTTGATTTTTGCGTTGATGTCGTTGTTAAAGGCGGTTACGGGGGAAACATCCTGCGGATGCTTTGGGGCGGTGACTGTTAATCCTTGGATTACGTCGGTGTTTGATATAACGGTTGTTGGTTTGCTGCTGTTTGTTAAACCGGTTGGAATTGTTTTTAACATAAAAAATTTTTATTGTGAGATTGTCGGCTTGCGACAACGTGTTGTTCAAGGACGAGGCGAGTTGTAAAACGTGGTTTGAGGATACGCGGATGCTGTTGCTGCGCAATGGTTTTTCTGGTGTGAGCGAGTTGTTGTTGCGTTTACATTCCAACGATATTTTCGATGAGGAACAGAAAGACGCGATACAGTCATTGCAAACGTATCTTAACAACAATCGTGAACGGTTATTTGAGGGACGTGCG
>JAITST010000038.1 GCA_031287585.1 Planctomycetaceae bacterium
AACGCCGGCGGGGATTACAAAAGCCCCCTAGATTCAGGGGGGTTCTGAAACTCTGCCGCGGCTTCTTTGGCAGACTGTTTCGTTATTACAAAAGCCCCCTAGATTCAGGGGGTTCTGAAACTTGCCTACATTGTATACGGCTGCGGGGCGGCGATTACAAAAGCCCCCTAGATTCAGGGGGTTCTGAAACCCCGGCGAAGGCGACTGCGTTTTCTTTACATTACAAAAGCCCCCTAGATTCAGGGGGTTCTGAAACTGTCCCACGTACCGCCGAAAACGTAGTTATATTACAAAAGCCCCCTAGATTCAGGTGTGGGCTGAAACGTTAAGTTGGTGGTTATTTCACCGACGGAAATCACAAAAGTCTTATAGATTCTGTGTAGAGTAGAGACATAGTGCATTACATCCCTTGACATCTTCTGTACGTATTGTTAGAATACGTTCTTCGATTAGTTTGTGAAACGTTTGGTGACTTGGTAACGTAAACCAATTACAACATCCCTCTAACAATTAAAAAACTATGCTTTCCATTGTTATTCCAGTTTACAACGAAGAAGAAAGTCTCGTTGAGTTGCACCGTGAGATTTGCGAAGTAGCGGAGCAGAACGGGTATGAGGTCGAAATCGTTTTTGTTGACGATGGGTCTAATGACCGGTCTTGGGCTGTTATCAGTGAGTTGGCGGCGGCTGATAAGCGTGTTAACGGAATACAGTTCCGCCGTAACTTCGGGAAGGCGGCGGCGTTGAACGCTGGTTTTGAGGCGGCGAATGGCGAAATCGTTATGACGATGGATGCCGACTTGCAGGACGACCCGCACGAGATACCAGAGTTTCTCGCGATGATGGAAACCGATTACGATGTTGTCTCCGGTTGGAAGCAAGTACGTCACGACCCTTGGCACAAAGTTATTCCGTCGCGTTTTTTCAACGGTATGGTGAGTTATATGACCGGCGTAAAACTGCACGACCACAACTGCGGAATGAAGTGTTATCGCCGCGAGATATTCGACGAAGTAACGCTCTACGGCGAGTTACACCGTTTCGTTCCCGTACTTGCGGCGGCACGCGGGTATCGTGTCGGCGAGAAAGTTGTCGCTCATCGCGCGAGACAGTTTGGTCACTCAAAGTACGGATTTACAAGATTCGTCAAAGGGTTTCTTGACTTGCTGACTGTATGGTTCATCACTGGTTACGGGCAGCGTCCGCAACATTTGATTGGTACGTTTGGTTTGATAGCGTCGTTCATTGGTGCGGTAATGCTCACCTGCCTTGCGGCGGCGTGGGGCGGAAGCCGGATTTTTTGTGAGCCAAATAATTTCGTTTATCTTAGCGATCGTCCCGTTGTTCTTTACAGTGTTGCGTTGTTGTTGCTGGGAAGCCAGTTATTGTCAATCGGTTTCATAGCCGAACTGTTAGTCGCGTACCAAAACCGTACAACGAAATGGTACTCGGTGAAGACGAAGATAAGTAAGGAATAGCGTAAAACGTAAAATTTACCAATAATGCCGACAACAGAAATAATTATTTACCAAGAATCACCGGACGACATTCCGTTACTTGATTGGCTTATGGCGTTGCCTGCTGGTGCAAAAGATTATTGTGACGATGCAATGTCAAGATTGTACGATTTTTGGTCACGATTTACGGCGACCAATAGCGGATTATTTAGAAGATGGAATATATGAATTACGAATCAAACATCGAAGACTGCACTATCGCATTTTGTATTCATTTGTTGGTCAACAAATTGTACTTTTGACGCACGGTATTATTAAAGAGCAACGTATCCCGCCAAAAGAAATTCAGTTGGCTCGTGAACGAAGAGAAAAATGGCAAACTAACCCCAAATTGCATACATACGAAGGTGATTTATGACATTACAAAACCTACATCACGAAATCCTAACTAATACAGATTGCCGCAACGTCACCGTTCATTTTGAACCATCCGTTGACGGTTACGATGTGTTGCACAAAAATTTTGTTGATAAAGACCCAGAGATGGAGTCGCGGTTGTTGGTTGTGAAGGAAAAGAGAATTGTTGGTCAACAAATTTTCGACCTCCGCGAATCAGCAAACTTATCACAAGACGAACTCGGTAACAAAGTCGGTCTAACCGCCGACGAAATTGATTCACTCGAAATGGCGGATTACGAAGAACACCCGTTCACGATACTCCGCAAAATCGCCGACGTGTTCGGTAAGAAAATCGAAATACGATTCGTGTAATGACGTTGTTACACCATCCAAACTAAAAACTTTTTACATTTCATACAAGGAAATCATCAGTGACCATTCCCGCCCTTCCCGACGGACACGAAGTTATTGTCATCTTAAACTACGGTTCACAATACGACCAACTAATCCTCCGCCGTATCCGCGAATGTAACGTCTATTCGGTATTTATGCCGCATACGACCACTGCCGCCGAAATCCGTTCGCTTGACGCGAAAGGCGTTGTACTTTCCGGCAGCCCGTACAGCGTTTACGAAAATGGCTCGCCGCAAATCGACCCCGCGATATTCGACATTGGTATTCCGGTTCTCGGTATCTGCTACGGAATGCAACTCATCGCCCACACCTGCGGCGGTAAAGTAGAAAAAGGCGCAATCGCCGAATACGGCTGGGCAATGCTCCGCCTACTCGATGACTCTGCTGACTGTACACTTTTTGATAACGTATCAAAAGAAGGGCAAGTATGGATGAGCCACTCCGATCACGTTGCGGAAATACCGAACGATTTTGTTTCGTTAGCAACAAGCGACACCTGTCAAACTGTCGCGATGCAACACAAGACCAAACCAATTTACGCGGTTCAATTCCATCCGGAAGTTGCGCACTCTGTCGAAGGTACAACTGTTCTACGCAACTTCGCGAGAAAGATGTGTAAATGCCGCGGCGACTGGACGATGGGGGACTATGCGGAAGAGGCGATACAAAAAATACGTAAACAAGTAGGTAACGAGCGTGTTCTTTGTGCGTTGTCCGGCGGTGTTGATTCGGCGGTAGTAGCGGCGTTGCTCGCGAAGGCGATTGGCGAAAAACTCTCGTGCGTACTCGTTGACCACGGACTAATGCGGAAGGGTGAAGTCGAACTGATAGTCAACGAGTTTACAAAACAGTACCCGATGATAGACTTCCGTGTAGTCAACGCGGCAGACCGATTTCTCGACAATTTGGTAAACGTAACCGACCCAAGCGAGAAACGTAAAATCATCGGCAGCGAGTTCATCAATGTATTCTACGACGAAGCCGCGAAAATCAACGGAGTGAAATTTTTGGCACAAGGAACAATCTATCCCGACGTAATAGAAAGCGGCGGTACAGGCAAAGGACCAACTCACACAATAAAGTTACATCACAACGTAGGTGCGTTACCGAAAGATATGGGATTCGCTTTGGTAGAACCGTTACGCGACCTTTTCAAAGACGAAGTCAGGCGGCTAGGGTTAGGAATTGGCTTACCGCCTGAAATAATCTGGCGGCATCCGTTCCCGGGACCGGGGCTGGCGGTACGTTGTCTTGAAGCGATAACGAGGGACAAGATAAAAATAGTGCGTGAAGCAGACGCGATAGTAATAGAGGAACTAATCGCGGCAAACTTGATGCGTGAGGTCTCGCAAGCATTCGCGGTGCTTTTACCGGTAAAAAGCGTAGGTGTGATGGGCGATTCGCGAACTTACGAGTTCACGATAGCGGTACGCTGCGTAAAGACGGACGACTTTATGACAGCTGACTGGTCGGAAATTCCTTACGGAGTGTTGCACAAAATTTCAAACAGAATAATAAACGAAGTGCAAGGAGTGAATCGGGTAGTTTACGACATAAGTTCAAAACCGCCTGCAACGATAGAATGGGAATGATGTAACTATGAATCCTGACGATAAATTTAACGACATTCTTGACCGTGACGAAACTATACTCTGGTCGGGCAGTCCGAATTTTACTGTATTCATGCTCAGCGGTGTACCGTTTCTCCTCGTCGGTATGCTCTGGGGGTTTCTTGATCTCGGTTTCATCACAACGATTACGGAAACGAGGCACGGTTTCGATACTAGACCACCGATGTTTTTTATTGGACCGTTTTTTGCTATTCACTTATTTCCTTGTTGGGGAAGCGTGTTGTATATGTTCTGGCTATATTTTTCACACGCTAATACCGCTTACGCTTTTTCAAACAAACGGATTTTAATTCGCAGCGGCGTTTGGGGAGTTGACTATCAGATTATCGACTACGATAAAATCCGCGACATTCAGGTCAATGTCAATCCGGTAGAAAATTGGTATGGTGTCGGCTCGATTTTGTTCAATACCGGCGATGTAAGTGTGAAAGGTCATCCATTATTGAAACGTTTTAGCGGCATCGAAAATCCGTATGATGTTTTTCGACAAATCAAAGAGGTTTCGCTGGACGTAAAAACAGATTTGAATTACCCAAACGCCAAACGTCCCGAAACAAACCCGGGCTACCGAACGGAATACAAACCGTAAAAGATGTATCTATACTTGTCACGGTTGAAAATTGTTTGTACCGTGATATAGTCGTAACCAAAAATGTTGGTTGTGGATTATAACGTACCGAGTAACGCTTGCCTTCAAGAAACAACGCTAATCAATACCACGTAAGCAAAAGTATTATCACAAGTATTTAATTGCATTTTTCAAAAAATCACAATACGAAAAATACGTAAATTCAGGGATTTTCATGATGTTTGAATGAAATGACATAACCTTTTGAGGGGGAAACACATTTAATTCGGCAACTCTTTTGATAAAACACGTAGTTTACTGTATTTGCTGAGCGAGTCTCTCTACAGTTTTTTGGAAAGTACAGTAACAACCCAATAAATATAAAAATCATAAATGACAATACAATATCCAAAAGAATAATAACAGAGAGGATAAAAATTCCATGCCTAATATTCGTTTGGATTCACGTTTCGATAATTTTTGAATATTTCCAAAAAAACAAAATTCCAACACAATTGATATTGTAATTAAGCCGCAAAAAAATAAAAAACTACCAATTATATTACCCCAAATTTTAATACCAAATGAAGTCAAAATTTGAAGCAATACAGCGACATAAATAATGACCGCTGTTGAATTTGACAAAAAAAACATAAGTAATCGCAACATAATATAATTTTAGTAAAGTAAAAAAGGAATGATTAAAACAATTGAAGGACTAATCAATATTGAAAATCGAGTTTACTTCGGATT
>JAITST010000090.1 GCA_031287585.1 Planctomycetaceae bacterium
GGACAATAATCGATACACTGTTCTTCTGGCAATACGACTACACCAATAATCAAGGACATTGCGAACAGTGCTACATCTACGAAAAAAACCGAAACGACCTCCCGCCCGAAATGAGAGATTAAAATTGGTGACCAATTGAACGCAAAAAGTTGATTAGTTATGTTGCGCACAGAGACACAGCGGACGTTCCCATTTCCGGCTCTCCCGCTAATTATAGAGGGAAACAAGATGCTATTATTTTGCGGCTAAATTACCGTATTGGACGAATTTGCGGAGAAATTTATTAATATTCTCGGTACTGTGGCATTCACTATACTAACTATTCAGATAGGGTTAATCCTCGGATGGGTGATAGCATTGATTTGCGATGGTGCCGGGGTGTCTTTCTTACTGACAAGTTTAATTGCGGCACTTGCCATACTTTTGATTCCACTGATTTTGGGTTATCTTAACAAACGCTTTCCAAAGGATGCTGTTTGGTATTTTTATAAATTGACTGGAGATGCGCGGTCTGAAAGTAATGTTGAGAAAATAATCACTCTTTCTGACGACGGTTTGCCTGTCAATAAGACAGCCGAGTAATCGCGAATCTCTGAAACCTGGTCTTTTTTTTAACATCCAGAACTTTTTGCGGCAACTCGTGCAAAATTTGGCGAAGTTTTATTAACCTGTCAAGGAATAAATTCGGATTTTGATGGATATGCTCAACCGCTTGCTTTACGTCTTCCGGGAATAATTTATATTGAAGGAACTTCACAGCCAATGGCTACTAGCATACAATGCTATACATTGCTTTTTTCTGGTTGATTGTATTATTCCTCGCGGTTTTCGTTTCGGAACGTTTCTGAACGCTGCGGGGGGATTGAATGGAAGAGGGGGAAAGAATGAGTATGACGCGATTAGAATTGACGGTTGCTTACTTTCTTGTACACGGCAGAGAAAAGGCACTAGAGTTAGCAGGGGAGTGGTATCTGAAGCGGGCGAATGAAGTGTACGATGAAACGATAAGACTTAATGAGTTGCAGCGAGAAGCACGCAAACTCAACCCGAATGATTCGAGCGCCGACACAACGAATCCGACTCGTCCGGTAACTCTGGAAGCGATTAGACTTAATCCGCTTGTTTTTGACATAAGAGACATTGCTGAAGTGATGAATGCTGAACGCAGGTTTCCAAACGATGTTTTCAGAGCGATTGAGAACTCAAATCGCAAATAGCCCCTTATAGCGGGTCTATTTTTTATCTACTGACTTGCCATCCGTGGAATGAACGGCATTTGCTGTGGTGGCGTACTCGTTGACCGGCTGCCAACAGCACCAAGAGAATGGGTGGCGGTTTCCACACTTGCCATAGGTGCTATCTTACCCCAATCAGCGAGTCGTCCAACGTGTAACGGAAACGCCTTATCGGTACCGTCCGCGCGCACCCAACTCTGTTCCGGCAATTTCGATGTTGGTATCGTTATTTCACTGCCATTCAAATGCTTGCCAGTAGCGGCGTAATAGGATTTGTCGTCCGCAAGATGTTGTGCCTGTTGTTTTCTTAACGCCAGCATCGACAAACAACCCGGACATTCGTTCAAGCAACTGCGACTTCCACTTCGTAACATTGACCGAATGAACTTTGTTCTTCGCAGCAATCTCGCTGACTGTCAACTCCTGACGAACAGCTGCCAACGCAACTTTCGACTTAAACTCCGGCGTGTAAGTGATACGTTTTTTACTCATAAGGGACTCCAAAAACGGGGTTAAAAAAAGTATAATTTATATCTTACGATTCCGCGCACAGTTTTGGCAGTCCAGTGCTCACACCCAAACCGCCTAAATTAACGTCTCCGTTATTAGTTTCCGAACAAGTCTAATGTAAACCATATCAGTATAATCCGCTCAAATACGGATTATACTGTCTCTCGCTGCCTACTGTTGTTTCTTCACCGTGACCTGTCATTAGTATTGTGCCATCGGGTAACGCGAAGATTTTGTCGCGGATTCCGTTTAGTAGTTGACGTTCGTTACCATCGGGAAAGTCGCTTCTGCCTACTCCGCCTGCGAAGATTATGTCTCCTACGAATGCCATCGTTTCGTCGTCGCGACGTATCACAAACGCTACGTGTCCCTTGCTGTGTCCCGGAACGTGTAGAACCTGAATCGGTATTCCCGTTACGTTTAGCACGTCGCCGTCGTCAACTGTCCGAATATTTCCTTTGTCAGCAGTGAACGCTGCACCGAACATTGCCGAAAGATTCTTCATTGGGTCGGTCAACTTGTCGCGGTCGTCGCTGCCGATGATGATGTCGCAATCGTTCCATTCATCCACAATCGTCGATATGCCCGCGATGTGGTCGATATGTCCGTGCGTGATTAGAATCGACTTCGGTGTCAGGTTTTTCCCGCGAACTGTCCGCACTATATTTTCCGCGTCGAAACCTGTATCAACCAAAAAACATTCGTCAGACCCGTCAAGATAAACAATATACGCATTCTGTCCAAATGGCGGCGAATAGACACTAATTACCTTTATTTCCGAAAATAACATAAAACTGGTCTCCCAAAATTGTTGAAAATATGTTACACTTAACGCTGTTTGTGTATCTTACGCAAGGCGATTATTATACACGTTTGCGAACTGAATACATAGTCAAACGATTAAATTTTATTAAGAATGGTTTGCTATAACTGCGATAAACAACCAGCCGACGTGTGTCGAAATAACTGCACTCAACCCAACGCTCATCTAAGGACTCATTATGAATTCTATCGTCAAAATTTCTCGTATGCTTGTCAGAACAAAAACTGTTACCGCGTTGTCGTTGTTAGCAACTGCGATGTTGTTTGTCAACGATTTATCTGCCCAAGCGGTTGTACCGGTAAATCCTGCAACGCCGATATTGGCGAACCGTGAAACGTCGCCGCGTCTTGACCAAGCGCAAGCGGGCGAACATCAGTTGATGCCTGTTTTGCGTTGGGCGGAAGCGGGGCGACCGGCAGTCGCGGCAATCAAGGACTATACGGCGTTGATGACCAAACAGGAAAACATTAACGGCGAACTGCAAGGTGCGCAGATTATGGAATTGAAAGTTCGTCATCAACCGTTCAGTGTTTATCTGAAATTCCGTTATCCGCAAGCGGTGTTGGGACGCGAGGCGATTTACGTTGCTGGGGCGAATAACAATAAGTTGATTGCTCACGGTGTTGGTATCGAAAAAGCATTCGGCACACAGTTTCTCGACCCGGAAGGAATTATCGCGATGCGTGGTAACAAGTATCCGATAACGAAAACGGGTATGTTGAATTTGGTTGATGAACTGGTAACGGTAGGTGCGTTGGATACGAAGTACGGTGAGTGCGAAGTGAATTACATCAAAGACGCGAAGTACGACGAACGCCCTTGCACGATAATCGACGTAACGCATCCAATTCCGCGTAAGACATTCCGTTTCCACAAAGCGAGAATTGTAGTTGACAACGAATTGAATATGCCGGTAATGTACCAAGCGTTCGACTGGCCCAAAGAAGGTGAAAAGCCAGTTCTGCTAGAAGGTTATACCTATCAAAAAATTAAGATAAACGTGGGACTAACGGACAAAGATTTCGAGCATACAAATTCGAGTTACGGGTATCGGGAATCGGTGAAGTAATTCGGGCAAATGATAACAAAACAAATGATAGCCGGACGCTCCGCAGTTGTGAGTTTCCGGCTATTGTTGTTTTCCTTTACGGTACCGTGTTCACAGTTTGTGGTGCTGTTCGGTACACTGCATCTTGTCTGACACTCCTTGATTGTGCAAAGATATAATAGTAAAATTACGTCCTGAACTGTTATAAAACAATTTCTGCTGTTCCGTAGTCCAACACAATTATAAAGATGATAGATGAAAATCTCCATACACTGGTTGATAATTTTCGTAATCAGTATGACAGTTACAAGAGTCCGCTGTACAACGAAACGCAGTTGCGCCGCGAGTTTTTGGACAAATTTATCAGAGCGTTGGGTTGGGATGTTGACAACGAACAAGGTTTTTCCGAAACATTCAAGGAAGTGATTCACGAAGCAAGTCAGCAAGTCGGGAACGAGAGAGACGGCAAAGAGAATCACACGAAAAGACCCGACTACTGCATACAAATTGGCGGGCGAAAATTATTTTATATTGAAGCGAAAAAGCCGTCGGTCGATATCCGTGAAAACACAGAGCCGTCGTATCAGGTGCGTCGGTATGGTTGGAACGCCAAGATGCCGGTATGTCTGTTGACAAACTTTGATGAGTTCACCGTGTATGATACAACGATTAAACCGCTTCCAACCGACACTTCGGCAACCGCTCGTATCTTTTATTGTCGGTACGACGAACTTGAAAAACACAACACGAAGTATCCCGCTTATGAATGCAACTGGGATTTTTTGTGTGCGTTGTTTTCCAAAGACGCTGTCCAACGTGGCTCTCTGGAAAAATATCGTCAGGCGGACAAAAAGAAAGGAACGCAGGAAGTTGATCAGGTATTTTTGAACGAGATAGAAGATTGGCGAGTACAGTTGGCACTTAACGTAACGCTCCGTAATACTGAACTAAACGAACGGGAGGTGAATGACGTTGTGCAAAAGACGATTGACCGTATCATCTTTTTGCGGATTGCCGAAGACCGCGGAATCGAACGCGAAAACACACTCAAAAAAATCGCCGACGGAAAAGATGTATATCAGAATCTCGTAAAACTGTTCAAAACAGCAGACGACAAATACAATTCCGGCTTGTTTCATTTTAGAAACGAAAAGGGCAACACAGACAAACCAGACGTTCTCACTCCTAAAATAGTTGTTGACGATAAAGTTTTGAAAAACATTATCAAGAGTTTGTATTATCCGAATCCATACGAGTTTTCGGTAATGCCTGCGGATATTTTGGGGTCTGTCTATGAACGGTTTCTTGGAAAAGTTATCCGTTTGACCGCGGGACATCGCGCAAAGGTTGAAGAAAAACCGGAAGTTCGTAAGGCGGGCGGCGTTTATTACACACCTTCATACGTTGTCGATTACATCGTAAAGAATACGATTGGCGAAACGCTTACGAATAAAACCGCAAAGCATCTCGGCAATTTTCGTATTGTTGACCCCGCGTGCGGCAGCGGCAGTTTCTTGGTTGGTGCTTACCAATTTTTGTTGGATTGGTACCTGAACGAATACGTCAAGTCGCCGAGTTCAAACAAGAAGCGGTTACTCAAAATTAGTGATGGTAACTACAAACTTACAATCAGTGAACGTAAACGGATTTTGACGGCGCATATTTTCGGAGTGGACATTGACACGCAAGCGGTTGAAGTTACGAAACTATCACTGTTGTTAAAAGCGTTGGAAGGTTTAAGCGAACAGGAAATTCAACTGAGTTTGTTCAACGAGCGGGCGTTACCGAACTTGAGCAGCAATATCAAGTGCGGAAACAGTTTAATCGGAAACGATTTTTATTCGCAAGGCACGTTAAATCTGACGGAAGATAAACAGTACAAGATTAACGCGTTCGATTGGCAAGAGGAGTTCAAGGAAGCGTTCCAAGATGGCGGATTTGACGTTGTGATTGGAAATCCGCCGT
>JAITST010000216.1 GCA_031287585.1 Planctomycetaceae bacterium
AGACCGAACCGCCAGTAAATTTATAATACTGTACGTTATTCACATTACATCTTGCGTGTTCGCTCGACGATTCCCACCCCTGCCGCTTACCCAACAAAAGCGTCGTCTAACTACGTGCCACTCAAACAATTCTCACGGTAAGTGCCTCTCAACTTACAAGCCAAACCTCGTGACGATACCGAAGACACAAAGAATGGTCATGATGGCAAAACGACGATGACAACAAATTTTTTCGCCTCTGTGACCTCCGTGCGCAACACCATTTATTTTATATTTCTTTTACAGTCTGAGTGTAATACTGTAATGGGTTAATTTGAGTTTAACAAATATCCCAAAATTTTCCCGTACACCATTTAGGTGCTGTTGGCGAAAATGTAAAAGTTTGTTATACTATCATCTTGTTCGTTTTCCGTTTTTGAAACTTTGCCGGATAACTTGGAGGTTTACTATGAGAACCAGATTTTTTGTTTTACCGTTGTTTCTGTTTTTTGTTGCTTTCACTGCCGCATTGTTTGCGCAGTTTCCGCCGCAGCGTTCGGAACGCGGCGGAGATCGCGGTGGGGAGCGTCGCAGTGGTGATAGCGGCGGCGGATTTCGCGGTGGTCCCGGATTCGGCGGTATGGCTGGCAGACCCGGGTTTGGCGGTATGCCCGGCGGTGGTCCCGGGTTTGGCGGTATGCCCGGCGGTGGACCCGGATTCGGTGGTATGTCCGGCGGTGGACCCGGATTCGGTGGTATGCCCGGCGGACAACCTCGCGGGGCTGATAATAATGACCGGACACTTTCTATGTTGCGTTCGATGGATACCAACGGCGACGGTAGGATTGATATGAACGAGATACCGGAGTATCGCCGTCCGTTTGTTTCTATGATGTTGACGCGGCTTGGTGTTGACCCGAACAAGACGATTCGGCTTTCTGATTTGGAACGTAAAATTAGGTCTGGTTCTACGTCAGGCGGTACCGCTACTGCCAATGTCGCCGACCCGCTTGTGCCTCCGTTTGGTGAATCTGCCGCGGCTAGTACACCGGTTTTGGGTTTCGGGCAGCGTGAGCCGGAAACGAAAACTGTTTCGGTAAGACGTGTACAGGAGCAACCGGCGCAAAGTTCAACAGACAAAATCCAGCAGGCAGCCCGCGAGTTGATGAACAAGTATGACAAGAACAAAAACGGTTATCTCGACAAGGATAAAAGCGAATGGTCGAAGACATTGCCGTTTGACGCGAACGCCGCCGACAAGAATAAGGACGGGCGGATTTCGATGAGCGAGATGATAGCGGCTCTTGGCGGAAAGATTGATGTTGCGTCGGGTTATGTCGCGGCTGAATTTCATCATTCTGAACCATACGACCATTTGCCTGTCGGTACGCCGGATTGGTTTTTGCGGATGGATAAAAACCAAGATGCTCAAATTACAATGTATGAATACGCTGAGGGAAAAGCGTGGAATGACGAGATGGCGAAGGAGTTCGCGTATGTCGATAGGAACAACGATGGTATCGTTACGATAGACGAATGTTTTGCGACGTTGAAAGAATACGACGAAGCCAAAGCGAAGAAGGAAGATGAGGAGCGGCGTAAGCAGGAACGGATGAACGCGATAACTGGTAAGAACAATGTTCCGCCGCCGCGAACAGATGAAAAATCGCAAGAGCAGCCAGCACTGGCTAACGGTGCGCCGCCAGCACAACCAGACGGTTCTCAACCGTCTCCGCCATCGTCGCAACCATCATCAGCACCGCCAACTCCGCCGCAGAATGCGCCATATTCGTCAGGTACACCGAATTCGCCGCGTGGTAATTCGGTGCAGCGTAATGAACGAAGCGGTATTGAACGCGGCGGCAATGATAGAAGCGGTAATGACCGTAACCGTCCGCCGCAACGACGGTGACGAAAATTGTTTCGGTTTGTAACGAACACAGTTGGATTTTGCTCGTGTTGTATCCTATCCCAAAATTTACTGCCGTAACACTTTGCAATAAAATTACGTAAACATTCACGCTATTTATTCGTGGTGAATTTTGCTATGTCCGTGAACGGTTACAAAATTACTTCCATAAACAATTTACTTACTATGTCAAACTCAAATCATCACAATCATTGTCATCAAGGTTTTGTTGACCTTGGTGAGACTCAGTTGGACACAGACCGGCAGCGGCGTTGCGGGTTTCCCGAAGTTGTTTATGCGGAAGGAAAGACAACAGAAATGTTATTGAAAATTTTTGACGAATTTTCTAACAACAAAACTGACGGTTTTGCGACACGTGTTTCGGCGGAGAAGGGCGAACAACTTTTATCGCGTTTTCCGACAGGGCGATACAACGCGGTTGGACGGACATTCCGTTTGCCCGGTGAGAGTAATCCGTATCACGGCGGTAAAATCGCTATTATCACTGCTGGTACGAGCGATTTACCGGTTGCGGAGGAAGCACGCGAGACAGCGTTGTGGACTGGTGCGGAAGTGTTGATGTTGCAGGATTTGGGTGTTGCGGGACCACACCGTTTGCAGGCACGCTTGCCGTTGCTCGCGGACTCGCGAGCGGTTGTTGTGATTGCCGGAATGGAAGGCGCGTTGCCGAGTGTTGTAGGCGGTTTCGTGGCGTGTCCGGTTATCGCGGTGCCGACGAGTGTTGGGTACGGCGCAAGTTTCGGCGGTATCGCGGCACTGCTTGGGATGCTGAATAGTTGTGCGTCGAATGTTACGGTTGTGAATATCGACGCAGGTTTTAAGGCGGGATACGTAGCAGGTCTGATTGCCCGCGTGTGAAGAATGAATGAGTTATACTCATCACTGTTGAACTACTTTACAAGCGAGAAAAACATACTACAATCGTATGCTGTTTTGTCGGACAATAAACTTTATCCCAAAGGAGTTTGATGATGGCTTACCGTTTGTTGGTTGTGATGTTGTCTATTGTTTCCGTTTTTCTTTATGCGGAACGAAGCGTTAATTCGGAATCGTCAGACGAAAATCAGACTGAGCAAGTTGCTCGTCTCAACATCAAGGCATCGTTCATAACAACGATGATTTCTGACGGTGACGGCGGTGTGTTTGTGGGTACCGAAGATTATGGCGTTTATCATTATGACAGCGCCGG
>JAITST010000303.1 GCA_031287585.1 Planctomycetaceae bacterium
CTCCCAGTCGACGGCTTGATTGAGACGGCAAAGAAAGCCGTTGAGTTCGTGAATCTTGTGTAACTGATTTTCAACATCAAAGAAAGAATACTGAGAGTGACTCATTGTTTGAAAATTGGCAGGAGGCTGGAAAAATGTGGAAAAAAATACACGCGGAGTGTTTTATCACTTTTTCGGCGTGGGACAAGGGGGGTTTTAGAAGTTGCCTTATGTTTGAATCCATCATCAGTTTGCGGGATGTTTTTCCCTTGATCAACTGCATTATCTTGCTTGGAGACAAATTTCACGAACCAAGTCGCGAAGACGTGTTACAACCTCACCGAACCAATATCCGTTTGCGGTACTTGGTAACATAAACGAAATGGTACTTGATGTCCAAGCGACTGTGGGACTTTTACGATAATTTTCCATACCCATACTGTACCAACAAAAAGTAAAACCTAAAGGTATCGCCCGAAGGCGAGGGTTTTAGACTCATTGTCGTGACAATAAAATTTTTAAAATGATGTCCTTTCATCAGTAAAAGTTTTTTGATTTTCTTTACTCATATTTGTTTACCGATTTATCTGCCAACGTACTTTGTTACATAGTAACTTCCCATCACAAAAACGCTTCCGGCTCGTATTTCACGTCTGCCGTCAAAATTTCGCAGCCGGTTTTTGTTACCAGTATGTCGTCTTCGATTCGGATTCCGCCCCAGTCTGGTATGTAAATTCCCGGCTCTACCGTTATCACCATTCCCGCTTCAAGCACCGTTTCGGACGAGCCAACGAAACGCGGCTGTTCGTGAATTTCCAGCCCAATACCGTGACCTAGTCCGTGATTGAACTGTTTACCGTAGCCAGCGTTCGTGATGATTTTTCTCGCTACCGCGTCAATGTCACTACACTTCTTACCGGGTTTGATAGCACAAATCGCGGCGTGCTGGGCTTCGGCTACGAACTTGTATAACGACAATAATTTTGCGGACGGTTTTTTGAGAAATATCGTTCGCGTGAGGTCTGATGCGTAACCGTCGTACATCGCTCCCCAGTCGATTAACAACAACTGCTCGCCTCCGATTTTTCGGTTTGATGGTCGTGCGTGCGGTTGTGCGGCGTTTGAACCGGCGGCGATAATTGACGGAAAACTGACCGTCTCCGCTCCCGCCTTTCGCATTTGATATTCGAGTTCCGTACGTATATCCGCCTCAGTCATCGCTGGTTGCAGTATGTTGCGGATGTAATTGTAACCTTTGTTCGCGGCGGCGGCTGACTTGCGAATCGCGGCTATTTCGGTACGGTCTTTGATTATACGCAACCGTTCGACAACACCTTCGAGCGGAACGAGCGTCCCGCTTTTGAGTGCATCAACAAGACGGTCACGTATCGCGACCGAGACCGCGTCCGCCTCAAAACCGAACCGCTTCGATAATTTTCCGTACAGTTTACAGATCAACGACAATAACGTTTCGGCAGTGTCGCGAATTTGAGTCGGTAAGTCGGGACATTCCGCCTCCAACTGCGTCGTGTAACGCCCGTCACTCAACAACACCGCATCGGATTTGCTGATTAGCAGGTACGTTGAATCACCGGTAAAACCAGACAGATAACGAACGTTAATCGGGTTGACAACAAGTAAGTAATCAATCTTGTACTGCGAAAGCAAACGGCAAAGCCGAGCGCGCCGTTGAGAGAATACGGTCATAATAGTTTGTAAAAAGGGGGGTAAAATGGGTAGAGGCAACCTTTACGACTACCCCTACAACAGTTGATGAAAACGAGGCAACGATTCACCACGAGTTGACAAATTTCAGTCAGACAATTACCTGACAAGATTAAATTTAGTCGTATTCATACCGCTATGTATGAAAAACACGGTGGAAAAATTATCCTCTAACAAGCCGCGTCTTGTTAATGATACGGCTCAACACAAATTCAAGGCATTGCTGCCGCGTGCGCTGTATTCGCACCCGACGGCGGCGTAGTCAAAAACGCCTTATCGACCACGAACGCCGACGCTATACCCAACAGAAAAACAAAAACCAAAATAAGACTTTGGTTCGACGAAAGACCGGAGACCGGTTTATCGTTCAAATTACAAATTGATTGGTTAGACATACTATTTTTAACCATGTAAAAAAAGTTGCTAAATCGCAGCAACCAAGCAGTCGAGGACTTTCCATAGCCAACGACGGGAACAATTCTACCAGAAATGACAGAGAAATACTACCGCCATTTAACAAATTTCCCTATTTTTTCCAAAAAAAATTTTTGAGAGTTTGGGTACTTTATCCACTCAGGGAACACGGCATCGCGTCTCCAATTGGACTAACACAGTTTAGTAGCACGTAACGCAATTGTATCCTACAAAATGTTAGCGGTTTCTGGGTGTGTAAGAATAAGTGGGGAATTTTATTTTTACGCACCTAATCCCCACTAAGTTTTACACACCCACCAGAAAACCAAAAATAAATATTGACTCCCCCCTGTTACTAATTTTTTTTGGGGGTAAAATCATAGGGGTTGTTGGAGGTTGTCTGAATGCCTATTGGTTTTTAGAGGTTCCCCTTAATACGTTTTATTTGCGCACAATTACTTCGAAAAAACGGCGGATTATTGCCTTGAAAACGATTCGCGACTTTATTGCATTTCAACTTTTTGCTCGAACGGCGAATCTCGTCATGTTGGTAGTCGTCGCCATTTTCGGGTTTATTCTCTACCGAAGTTTACCGTTTTTGACGACCGGCGGTACAGAACGGATTATCGAAGCGTTCACATCGCGTCAATGGTTTCCTGATGCGGAGCCGCCGGTATTCGGAATGCTCAGTCTGTTCTACGGCTCATGTGCAGTTACAGTTTTCGCTATGCTCTTTGCCGTGCCAGTCGGTATTCTTTCGGCAATCGCTATGAGTGATATGGTTCCGTTTTCTGTGCGGCAGATATTAAAACCATTCATCGAACTCCTTGCTGCAATTCCTTCGGTGGCGTTCGGTTTTTTTGCCATCAAAATCGTCGCTCCGTTGCTTCAGGAATCATTTGGTTTCGCGTCAGGAACCAACGTACTCAATGCTGCCGTCATTCTCGCCATTATGGCAGTTCCGACGATTGTCAGTGTTGCGGAGGATGCAGTGTCCGGTATCGGACGCGAAATCCGTGAAGCGTCATATTCTCTCGGAGCGACCCGCGCCGAAACGATTTTACAAGTGGTTCTCCCGGCTTCGCGGAGCGGTATCCTCGCTGCGGTTATTCTCGGAACAATGCGGGCAATCGGTGAAACAATGGTTGTTTGGATGGCAGCAGGAAATGCAGCCAATATGCCGACGGCGTGGTACCGGGTCGATCAGGTCATTTTGGGACTCGGCGACGCCGTTCGAACGATGACTGCAACGATAGCCGGTGACATCGGCGAAGCACCGGCGGACTCTCTGCACCGGAGTGCGTTGTTTACCGTAGGGTTGCTGTTGCTCGTTTTTACGTTTGCCATGAATTTGTTGACAGAATTTATTACAAAACGTTCCGCTAACCGCGCCGCCTACGACCGGTACTGGTTACTCTGTCTGAAAGAGATATTTTCTACTCCGAAAACAATTTTCTTTCACCTTCTCGGCAGTCGAGGTCTTACGATGTTTCGCCGGATTTTCGATACGCTTTTTACTCTTCTTTCGTTTTTGTCGATAACGTTGCTCTTTCTCGCTTTGGCAGTTGTTATCATACCAATTTTTAAGTCAGGAATTGAAGCGGTTGTTTTTCAGGAGACAGTGGAACATCGTCTATTTCTTTTAGAAAAATTTCGGCGTGGAGAAAGCCGGATAGTGCAGGAAGAGTTCCGCGAATGTTCCGAAGCACGCCGTCCGGTTTATGCCCGCCTTAGAAATTTGTCATGGTTAGCTCCTGACGACTGGATCGCCGAAGCGTCACAACTGGGACGTGAAACAAAAAAACGCAGACTGAACCGTGCTTTTCGGGACTTGTGCGAAGCAAATTCAAAAGAAGACCTTCAAGTTGCTTTTGATAAAATCGAAAAATTCAACCTCGACAAAACAGATGCAGTTTTTCAATTGGCGCACGAATACTATAATATCGCAGTGAACGCCGATTTGTCGCTTCGCGG
Source organism: Planctomycetaceae bacterium (assembly GCA_031287585.1). Lineage (GTDB taxonomy): Bacteria > Planctomycetota > Planctomycetia > Pirellulales > Thermoguttaceae > UBA8133. The sequence goes on from JAITST010000303.1 coordinate 4,093, forward strand.
CAAGCCAACTGTAATTGATCCGAGTACATCGTATGCGGCAGCGTTCAAACAAATTCGAACGCTGATTACGGGTGTTGAAGGAACTGGCTGCATACTCGGTCCGCCTGCCCGCGACGGTTCGGAACATCTTCCGCCGGAAGTGCGTTATGGTCCGGCGCATTGGACAACTGCTCAAAAATTTTTGAAACAGATTCGATATGCCGCTGTTTGGAAACCGCGAACCGATGATAATGGAAATATTTTGCAAAGCGAAAAAATGCTTGTCAATCGGGCTTTACTCTTTGAGAAAACCGCTGTTGCCGCTGATATTCAAGCGTTGCTCGACGAACTTGAACACGATTTGGACAAGATGCTTAAGCCGCGTTGGACGTTTTACGGCAACTATTTTTTTGATTCGGCAACGGCTGGGCATTACATGGGCGGTATCGGACCGGAACTGCTCGGAACGGCTTTGATAGCGTTGCTCTCAATTCTGTTTGCATTGCCTTTGGGAATTATTACGGCAGCGTATCTTGTTGAAACGGCGAAAGATAACACCGCAACGCGGCTTTTGCGTCTTTGTATCAGTACGTTAGCGGGTGTTCCAAGTATCGTGTTCGGTCTTTTCGGACTCGCCATTATCGTTGAGTTAATTACCGGAAAACCTTGTCTTTTAGCCGGTGCGTTGACGCTTGCGTTATTGATTTTACCAGTCGTAATCCGAACTGCCGAAGAAGCGATTCGGGCTGTTCCGCAAACTTATCGGGAAGCGGCAATCGGTCTTGGCGCAGGTCCGTTATGGACATTTATTTCTGTAACATTTCCGGCTTCACTTCCGGGAATTTTAACGGGAATCATTCTCGGTATCAGCCGCGCGGCTGGTGAAACTGCGCCACTGTTGTTTACGTGTGCCGTCGCTTCCGGCGGATTCGTCGCTGGTTCAAATTTATTGTTTCAGCCGACACCGGTTTTATCCTACGCGGCTTACGACATGGCAGTCGGCGACCGGCTCGCCGAAATTGTTCCTTACAATCAATTCGGATTAGTGGCAACGCTCATACTTTTTGTACTTTTGTTGAACATTGCGGCGATTACTCTTCGAGCAGGAATCACCGCCCGATTACGAGGTGCTTAACCTTCATTAGAATATGACGATTATTCAAGCCGACAATTTTTCACTTTACTACGGCAGTAAACTTGCCGTAAATCGTGTTTCAATGGATATTGATACTGGCGGCGTTACGGCGATCATCGGACCAAGCGGTTGCGGTAAAAGTTCGTTTTTGCGCAGTATCAATCGAATGAACGACCTGATTCCGAATGCCCGCGCCGAAGGAACATTAATTGTTGATGGAAAAAATGTTTATGATAAACGAATTGATCTGGTGATGTTGCGCCGGCATGTCGGGATGGTGTTTCAGCGTCCGAATCCGTTTCCAAAAAGTATTTTTGACAACATCGCTTATGGTCCGCGATTGCAAGGAATTCGGAATCGTTCCGCGCTCAATGGAATCATAGAAAGTTGTTTGAAAAGTGCTGCATTGTGGGACGAAGTGAAAGACTCTCTCGCAAAATCGGCTCTTGCTCTTTCCGGCGGTCAGCAGCAGCGACTCTGCATTGCGAGAGCGTTAGCAACACAGCCGGGCGTGTTGCTCATGGACGAGCCATGCAGTGCATTAGACCCGATAGCAACAGGAAAAATCGAAGAATTAATTGTTGCGTTGAAAGAACGTTACACGATTGTTATTGTAACGCACAATATGCAGCAGGCGGCAAGAATCAGCGACCGTACCGCTTTCTTTTGCCTCGGTGAATTGATTGAATACGATGACACAATCAAAATTTTTACCACGCCGTCGAATCCCCAAACAGAAGCATATATTACGGGACGATTCGGCTAAAAATAGATAATATATAAGTGATAGTACAATGAACGCTATCTTTATGTCAACTCTCCCCAAACAGAAACTTGCCCATAGCGAGCGTAACGGAAAAATCGCTTGCCTATGGTATCAAAACAAGATACGGAAGTTGGCAAGTCGGTTTTTTAAGATAAGAAGTCGCTATCTGTATTACGCCTTCCGAAGCAGAATCAATTAAATTTCTGTCCACCTTAAACGTAATTTCAGAAAGAAACTGTTGCGGCTTGGATGTGATCGACCATGTCATTCATTGGGGAACAGAAACATCATTTATTATGACATTTTCTTCGCCGGGAAAATAAAAACGTATCGTTCGCTCAGTAATATCCTCGAAAAAGAGAATCTTATCGGGAGAAAAAAATGGCTCCGGTTGATAGGTGTAGGCGACAACTTCTCCCAAAGATGTATTGTCCTCAAAATCTAACGTAAGGGCACCTCTAATAACTTGCTTCAATTTTGACTCCTTACTATAACGAAGTAGTTTTTAATTTTATCAACCTTATTTTTCAATGATAATCAGTAGTTTGTAATTTCCGAAATTGCTATTGCCGGGCGCAAGTTCTTTTCTGTACAATGGTTGAATTACAACAAACAACCGTTTTTCAGGAGGAAGAACTATGCGTCCGACACACAATAATTATCAGCAATCCGCACAAAAGGTCAAGAACAACTTTACCCTTTGCGTTCAGAAACTTTTTACCGACGAACTTCGCGGTTATAAAATCATCAACAAAGTCACATCAAAATCCTCATCTCCGCTCTTTGTTATT
>JAITST010000341.1 GCA_031287585.1 Planctomycetaceae bacterium
AATGCTATGTCCAAGTAACATAACAAAATAATGCCCTAAATCCTTGTTAACTTATTTTGATGCGATGGTAGCGAGCAAATTTAACGCCAAATGGATCCCCCACTAAGTTTTACACACCCTTAATCACAGCAAAAAAATTTTATCTGTTGACACACGGGTTGTTTTGGTTTATAATGTGTAACTTGAAGTTGCGAGCAGTTCGCAACAAACACACAAAAAACCTTTTCTCGAAAGGAAAGAAAAATGACAGACTTTGTAAAGACACAAATTAACACAATTAACCAAATGTTAAAATGGGGGGGGGGACGCAGTTTACGGTAAATGTAATGTTCACCGTTCTCGTTCGGCTTTTACCCTTGTTGAACTTCTTGTTGTTATCGCCATCATTGGCGTTCTAATCGCTTTGCTCTTGCCCGCTGTGCAAGCCGCCCGTGAGGCGGCGCGAAGAATGCAGTGTACGAACAACCTTAAGCAACTTGCTGTGGCAACTCACAACTGTCACGATTCCCGTCAAAAATTGCCCGCAACCTCAAAAATGAACGAGTGCTCCGCAACCAGCAGTCTGCACCGCTTTTCGATATTCATTCACCTTTGTCCTTACGTTGAACAACAGCAGGTTTACGATCTGATTCGGGACAAGAAAACATCGGGAGATGCTTATAGTGGATACTCGGGCGATCTCGCAGTATTAAGAAACGTGAACTACCCGTGGTTGATGTGTCCGTCCGGTGACGTTGCCGAACCACAATTTTCCTCGAGCGACTATATCGGACGCCATAATTACGGTGCGGTTCACGGCGATGTATTTCTTACTAACGACAAGGATGCCGTACAAGGTTGGGGTGCTAAGGCAGATATTGTTCCTTGTCCTCGCGGCTTTTTCGGTTTGGAATACGACTTTCATACCTTCGCCAGTATCAGCGACGGAACATCGAACACGATTGCGTTTTCAGAACGGCTCGGTGTACGCGGCGCAACAAGAGGGGCATTCGACGGCAAGTTCCCGAAGCGGGGAGCAACCGTACAATCACTAACAACTACAGACGCAGCTTATAACGCGATTAAGGGGGCAACCCACTTGGCGGACGAGGGACGTGAATCTTTCGGAACGCAATGGCTACACGGTGCAGTTGGAACCGCCGGACTTTCAACGGTATTGTCGCCAAATTCGGGAGCGATTCTTACGCACGCCTGGGGTTACAATAAAGCGTTGCACACGCCGTCGAGTAATCATTCCGGCGGAGTAAACTGCGCTTTCGGCGACGGTTCTGTACGGTTTATATCAGAAACTGTTGACACCGGAACGAACGGCGCGGTGAATATTCGCAGTCATTTGCATGCCGAAGGCGAATCGTTACACGGCGTTTGGGGAGCAATGGGGTCCGCTTGCGGCGGCGAGTCGAAGAGTATGTAAAACGACACCAAAACAAGACGGGGATATTTGTCCCCGTCTGTAACATCATTAGCATCATTCACAATTTAGCCTCAATTTTAATAAGATGAAACACATTATTTATTTTGCGTTGTGTATAATTTTAATCACTGGTTGCGGTGGAACACAACAGCCGGATGGTTTTCCGTCGGGACTTGCTCCTGTTGAAATCAAGTTACTCAATCAGGGCAAGCCCATTGAAAAGGCGGGCGTTTTACTGGTTTCCGAACAGCAGACGAAGCACCGCGTTGCAGGCAACACGGACGAAACCGGAACGGTCAAGTTGGAAACAGCGATTAACAATTATTCCAAAATTGGTGTTCCGGCGGGAACGTATCAAGTGCTTGTTCTGGTTCAACTTCAACCGACACTCGCCGACCTCACACCGGACGAGGCGAGCAACAAGAGTGAAGCGGAAATCAAACAGTACCGCGACAAACAAGACAAGGAAAGAGAAGGTTTGCGAAAGCAGATCGGAGTTCCGTTGGCTTGGGAAGATGCCGCCAAAACGCCGGTCAAGTTGACGATTCCGTCAGGCGGCGAGAGTTTTACCATTGACGTTTCAGATACGAAAACGTTTGTCCAGTGATTTTTCTTTTTGACAGATACATTCATTTTTTGTAGAATGTACTTGTTCGGTAATCCTTTATTTTGCCACGAATATATGAATAATTCGTTATAAATTCGTGCATTCGTAGCAAGAATTATTGTATGTAAATTGTTAATTTTATTTATTTTGAAGTTACCGAACAAGTATATTACTTAAATTACATTTTCTGAACAAATCTAAAAGTAAAGTACGCAAGTTGTAGGACAATTTGCATATTTTTTAGGTGTGTCATTTTGGTTTTTGTAAGGTTATGCCAACTTAATTTTCAGACTATTATTGTTTGAAAGAGAGAAAAGAAAATGTTTCGTGTACATTTAGTTTTTTGCTATTGCCTTTTTTCGCTGATAACCAACAACGTATTAGCAGAGGACGTTCCATCAGCCAATTCTTTACTTAGAGGGATTGAAGATGCTTATAGTAAACATAAAGCATTTCAAGTTGTTTTTTCTGTTTCTTGCACAGATGATGAATCCTTTCGGAATGCCAATATCGAATGTAATGTTGAAACGAGTTCAAACAGGATGCGATTTGAACAAACTAATACGGATAACTCCCCAGAAAAATCGGGGAAATCATTTTGATTGATGGTAATGATATTCATTTGTATCCTCTGGGTGCTTCCAGTGTAATGCTACTTGATATGAAAAAGGCGGCGGGAAGAGGTGAATTTGTTTTTGATCCGCGATTGCTACTCGTTTGTCCAGCACCTGCTATCAACTCAACTCTTCGGGAAAGCATAAATTACGCAAAGGAATACGGCTATGATAATGGTGTTGTAATTAAAGAAACTCTTAACGGCACGCAAGTTTGGCTTGTTTGTTTTTACAAACGAATTCGGTAGGGGCATTTATGGATAGAAGAACCTTCATTTAGGATACATAAGCATAGTTATCGTCCGTATAAACTTTGTCGATATTGAACGGCGAAAGAAGTTCCAGCAACTTGTCAAGATTGCCGTGTTCCCGCATCCCAAACCAAAACGCAACCGCTTCACCAGTATCGTGGTCGATTGCCCACCATAATCATATCTGATGTTTCTGAAACTCCACATCTCGTCCATTTCGATGCGGAATTGACCGCGTTTGTGGGTTTGAAAGTATTCCGTGTTGACGTTGGTTACGGCGGCTTCTTTTTTTTAATTCCGCGATCACCGTATTTGTACTGATGTCGAGCCAACAGGAGATTGCCCTGATCCCCAAGACGTTGACGGTTTGTCGATGGATGTCGGATTTCACACCGGGCTTGCATGCGTTATAGGTATATTCTGCGTAGAAAGTCTTATGCAGACATTCGGAATTTTTACAAATATATCTTTGCTTCCCGTTGTTCGTACCGTTTTTTCCGACATTTGTACTTCCGCCAAACGGACATTTTAACGCAACTAAAACCTTCTTCCCTCCTCCTTGACAATGTGATAAACGAACCAAAACAGTATAAGCATTTTGGGAACTGTGGGCAAGACAATAAGTTTAGGACATAACTCAAGAGAGGATTTAATTGACATTCCCCTCGCTTGACGTTTTGATATGCTGTTTTTGAACGGTAATCGGATGAGCATTTACAACTCATCGTCGTCCGGTCGTATCTCTACTATTTCTGTCATTCCGCTTTTTGAGAAGATACCGACGTAAAAATCTCCGATTAGGTTGTGACCTAGAACGGAGCGGTTTGTGGTTTTTGTTAGTGAGCGGTAGATTAGGTATTGGTGATTTCCCAGTTGCAGGCGGAATCCGGCGGCTTGGTCGTTGGGGACTGTTTGCAGGTTTGCTCCTACCGTTAGTTGCCGCCACGTGTATGGTTTGTTCATTCTTGATGTTGACATATCAAAAACCATCGGGGCGAAGATACCTTGTCCGCGTTGGGTTTGGCGGTACGTTAGTTTGTTACCGTCAACCGCGATTTTGTTTTTGTCGCCGCAGGAACTTTGCCACTCCGGTAACGCTATTGGAAACAGTCTCGCTATCTGTTTCTTTTTCTGCGAACAAACATTCAACTCGGTTACGTCTTTGGTTGTTTCAAACGTAACGCCGTTGTATATCGGGAACGTTGAAACACACTCAATCTGCAGCGGCTTCTTACGCGGCGTTGCGTTTTTTTCGTCGTCGAGGTCGTTTGGCAGCACCGCGTCCGCCAACAACATTATCTCTTCGTCGTGCGCCAGAAAAATATGACGCTGCAAACACAAGTCAGAATTTAACACCAGTTCGAGTTCGAGATAGTCATAAGTCTGCTCAATTTGGTTGCAGACCAATTTCCACCCGTGTTGTTCTTCCGGCAATAACACTTTGCCGTTGATAGAGATACTCGTTTCCCACGTACCGGCGAACACAGTTTGCGAACGATTTGAAACTTCCAACAAGCAACCTGCGGTTGTTACGTCTGACTTTTTCGTCTTGGTCTTGACGTTATCGTTTGCCGAAACATTGTTGTACATAATCGCTACCGCTGGCTCGTCCGTTTTCCAGCCGCTGCGAAAAACGGCGCACGCTCCCCACTGCGAAAAGAACGATTCGTCCGGCGTTTCGTCGGGAGCGACAGACTTGCGTGTGCCGCTGTCGAACAATTGCGGGAACGCGGCAATTGCGGCGTTGCGGTCAATCTCGTCAGTGTCGTAGGGCAGGAAACGCTTTATTAAATTAAAGCCGTCGGTGCGACTATCGCTGGCATTTTGGTCTTGCGCGGTGAAATATATCGTTCCGTCGGGGCGTGTAGTACGAATCGTTTGCAACGTCGCCCATTCGATAACATTTTGAACGGTAGTATCCAAAAGTTTTCCGCTCGCAGATTTTTCTTTCACGGCGGCAAGGCAGTCTGCCAAACGTGATAACAACGTATAGCGGAGCGGTAACTGGCTGCTGTGAATCACTCCGTATTCGTCGAACAACGAGATGATGAGTTCGTTCAAACGGCGGCGTGATTCATCGGGGATTCGCGAACCGTTGCCGGGGAGTTTCTGTACTGAATCCAAGACCTGCAACGTTTCAGTGACGAATTGTTCGTAGTTTTGTTGTGAAGATACTTTTGTTTTTGGTGAGGGCATAATTTTTTGTGAAAAATTGTGAGTGTTTCTGAAATTGTTTTTTTACGCGAAATAAATGATAATTGCAACTGCAACTGCCGCGGGTACACACCGAACATTTTACAATTTGCGGTGCGGGAAGTCAAGAATGAGTAATAGACATAAACGAAATGGGGAGTGTAAAAATAAATGGAGGATTTTATTTTCGATTAAATGCAATAATTAACCATGAAGAAAGAAAAAGAATATTAGATTTTAGATTAAACTTGTTCGGTAACCCTTTATTTTACCACGAATAAATACGAATAATTCGTTATAAATTCGTACATTCGTGGCAAAAATTATTGTATGTAAATTGTTAATTTTATTTATTTTGAAGTTACCGAACAAGTCTATTCTATCCTTAACTATCTGTGAAAAAACCTTATTTTTACAAAAAGACACATCAGTAGCAATGGACATTCACCCAAACATAACCTTATTACCTCATTGTTGCTCGCCTTAATTCTAAATAAGGTAATGAGGTTATTGTTACGGGCGTACATTTGCTACTGAGGTGTTTCGTGTAAAAATAAGGTTTTTTATTCCACAAATTCACTGGTGAGCGAATTATAAATTTTTCGTTTTTCCAAATAAGGTTTGCTCGCGGCAACTTCATGATGCCGTATTTTACGCATATTTACCATCTTGAATTTTGAGAAAGTGCAGTTTCCATCCAACGTGTAAAAAATTACAGGCGATATGTTACAGGTTATTATAAACAGTAAA
>JAITST010000348.1 GCA_031287585.1 Planctomycetaceae bacterium
CACGCCCTCTGTGAAGAGGGCGACCAATCCCGACGTTGACGTTTTCCTAAACATAAACGTTTCAATCAACGCCCTCTGTGAAGAGGGCGACTGGTAACACGATACCGGTAGCCGCCGAAACGATTGTTTCAATCCACGCCCTCTGTGAAGAGGGCGACACTTGCCATATATTGCAAGTGCTTGTCCAAAATGTTTCAATCCACGCCCTCTGTGAAGAGGGCGACTCTCCAATTTTTGTCGTTTGTTACCAATTGGTCTGTTTCAATCCACGCCCTCTGTGAAGAGGGCGACGGTTTGTTTTTGTTGGTTTGCCATCATCAGACGCGTTTCAATCCACGCCCTCTGTGAAGAGGGCGACACTTGCAACGTTGGATTGATACCGCTATTAGGAAGTTTCAATCCACGCCCTCTGTGAAGAGGGCGACAAACAACAAACCGCCCAGAGACGGGCAAAGAAAGGTTTCAATCCACGCCCTCTGTGAAGAGGGCGACAGCGAGTTGGTTAAGTCTTTGGTAACATTGACTTTACCAACTCGATTCCGCGAAACGGAGATTTTTTCGTCCGTCAATTCGCGGCTCTTTATTTGTGTTCGCCGTAACTCCTTTCTGTAAAAACTGTTAAAACAATCGCGAACCCGCCGCGGTTTTCGTGTCAACCTGCGGTACGCGATGGGTAACATTCTACCACCATCCAGTTTTTTACACAATAAGCGGTCCCTCTGGATCGTAACTCGCCTTCGCCCCAAGATGCTCAATCTTGCCGTGCCAATTACTGCCGAGATGATAAAACCGTAAACTGTCCGTCTCCGGATTCATCTCCGCCTCCAACAACGCCCGCAACTTCACAAGCATCGCCTGGTCAACCTTGCACTCAAAGACCGAGTTCTGAACCCGCTGTCCGTGATTCACACATATCTTCGCAATGTGCCGCAAACGTTTTCGACCTTCAGCCGTTTCCACATTCACATCATACGTTATCAATACCAACATTGTTAAGTCTCCGTCCGTTGCTTTTGTACATTATTTATAAAAAATCGGCGGATACGCATCCAAATCCCCTCGCAGCCAGCGTGCCAAAAGTTGTGCCTGTATGTACGGCAACAAACCCAACTTGACCTTCTCACCCAAGAACGGATGTGTCAACTCATCCTTTTTACGTTCCTGCCACGCCTTCAATATCTCACGTTTCACGTCGTCTTGAAGTTCAACCGCACCGCTTTCACGTTTCACAAAATCTTTACCCTTCACTTGACCAAGATTGATCAGCGACAACACAAACCGGTCAACAAGCCACGGACGAAATTCTTCCATCAAATCCAACGCAAGCGACGGACGACCGGAACGATCCGCGTGCAAAAATCCCATCTGCGGGTCGAGACCGACACTTTCACAAGCCGACGTACAATCGTGCGCGAGTATCGTGTAGAAGAACGACAACAACGAATTAACATTATCCAGCGGCGGACGGCGTGAACGTTCGTGAAAATAGAAATCGGTCTTGTGGGTCAAAATGAATTGGTCAAACACACTGAAATAGTCTCTTGCTGCGTCGCCTTCGATACCGCGAATCCGCTCAATCGGTGCCGGACGTTTCAATTCCTGTAACGACTGCGCCAACCGGTTTGCAACGTGGTCAAGTGTTGATGTATCATCAGGCGTATGGTCGCGTAAAAAACGGAGCAGCACCGTTCGGGCATTGGCAATTTTCGCTGATACGAACGACCGTGCTGCAAGCGAGATATTTTCCGGCTCCGTTGTCAAACGATGCTGCGCCCGGCGTAACAAAACGTTGCCCGATTGTGCGCCAACCGAACGTGCGAGAAAACGTCCGTTCTCTGTCAGAAAGGAAACCGTAACATTGCTTTCGCCGCAAAGTCCAAGAACGAACGGTGTAACCGTCACGTTACCGAAACAGATGACGCTGGTAATGGTATGAATCGGCAAACGCAAAAGTTCGACACGTTCCAACGAGATGACAATGTTCGTTCCGTCTCGCGAAACGTAGGCACCTTGCTTCGTGATGTAAAGTGTGTTACCGAGTTGTTTCATAAGATTGATTGTTCAATCATTTTGTCGATATAAAGCGACGCTTTCCCCGAAAGTTGCGGCATACAATCTTCAACAAGTGAACAGGATTGACAATGCGCACCCGTTTTTGGCGGAGGCGTTTCGCCGCCTTCCATCAACTTATGAAAACGTAACGCGAGCAGTTCCGTTTCGGTACGCAAACGTTTGTCGAACGCAATAACGGTACGCGATTTTGTTTTACCGTAAAACAAAGCACCTTCGGAGATTTCGGTGTTGAGCATTTCTTCAAGACAAAGTGCCTGCGCACAAAGTTGAACGGTATCGCAGTTACCTTTTTTTCTTTTACCGTGCTTGTACTCGACAGGATAAACGAACCAAGCCCCTTTTTGTTTAGGCAGTTGAAGAGTCGCGTTTTCGTCGCGGTGAAACTCAACGACATCTGCAACGCCGACGAGACCGAGCCGTTTGGAGTGGAGCGGCAACCCGCGAACGGTACGAATATCTCCGCGCGTTTCGGACTCGGAGGAGTGAACTTTTTCGTGCATAAGACGACCTTCGGCGGTAAAAATATTTTCTGTCCACAACTGTTCCAAATGAATCAAGGCGCATTGCCGTTCACAAAATGCAAGATGTGATAAGCCGGAAATAGCAACAAATTGGTTTTCGGAATACATACGTTTTTATCATACTAAATAATTGCAAAACTCTCTTCTTTGAACTTTTCCACCGAGACGATTCCTGCCATATATCCGAGAAAATCATCGTAAGCAAGATTCCATTCGTAAATACCTTCGCAGATTTCCGGCAGATTTAATTCTGTCAGTTTATATCCCCAAATCATCACAGAGTTTTTTTGTATCTCTTGCGGCATTACTTTTTCATAATGTTTGATTCTTTCGGTGATATTTTTATCAACGACAACCATTCGTGTGTCGGTGTTAATCACCTTAAAATCTTTTTCAACGGTTGGAAACCGTTGACAAGTTTCTGCCGCTAACAGTTTTTTGAAAGGAGCAACCTTTCCGCCAAGAATAATTTCGTCTTTGATGGATTGGGTGCTTAATTTCGGTTCAATGGAAACGCCGTGTTCAAAATACTTCTGCAAAATATCGGCAGCATCTTTGAGCATCGGGTGTGTTTTTAATAAGCCGCCTTCAGCGACCTTGAAAGTCCAGATTTGACTATCGCTGTATTCGTTTTCACGATTGACCCGTCCGGCGGTTTGCAACAACGATACCGTCGAGCCAAGTTCTCGAAAACCGGTTCTGAATGATATATCAACTCCGGCTTCAACGCACGAAGTTGCAATAAAAGTCCAGTCGGTATCTACTTTATATTTTTTCTGATAGTGTTTTCCCCTCGATAATCGTTCCTTTACACGATTAATAGTTTTTTCACGATCAATCGGCGTTAATGCGGTCGATAAATGTTCAACTTTATCGAAACCATATTGCTTCGCAAAATAATCGGCAAGCACTGCCGCACTTTGCACCGTGTTCATAATCACCAACCGCGGTCCGGGAAAACTTGTAATCCACGCCGCCAGTTCCCCTGTGTCTTTGGGCTGCAAATCGTGATGATATTCAATCCGGCGATTTTCATATTGCGATAACCGTGTCCGTAAATCATCATTGATAAGTTCCGGTATATCCCATTTTCCTTTTTGTGCGATTTCATCAATTTGCCAAAAACGGCAAAGCGAACCGGATGCCAACACCCAATAACAACTCCATTCGGCGGCATAGATGTTAATCCATTTCCACGCCAGCGGCAACAAATGCGGCGGTAATGCGGCGTGAGATTCATCAACGAAAATGGCACTACCCGGTAATTGGTGCAACCGGCGCAAAGCGGACGGCGTATTCGACGCCAACGTTTCAAAAAACGCAACGGCGGTGGTAACAATAACCGGTGCGTGCCATAACGAGGTAAGATGCCGCGATTCTGCATTTTGAAAATCGGCTCGATGGTGGAGTTCCGCAACGACCTCTTCTGGATTTTCATTGTCTAAACACAACGCTTTCCGGTAGGTTGCAACCGACTGCGTAATGATATTGGTGAACGGCAACACCACGATAATGCGGCGTAATCCGCGCCGTTCTGCTTCGTGTAAAAGATTTGCCATAATTGCCGTCGTTTTACCGGAACCGACCGGGCTATCGCAAGAATTGATAGGTGATTCGGTTTGCGAATCCCGGCACGTATCATACATCTCACGGCGCAGTTGCGAACGAGCGTCATCGGTTTTTCCTAACGAAGCAACGTAAGCATCGAGTTTTTTTAATCGCTCGGCAGGGCGCAATTCAATTCTAGGTTCAGTTTTGGGATATTCTCCGTAATGCACGGCGGTATCGGTATGGTCGGCATCGGCAAGACAGGACAACAACAACCGCAAAAAAATTTGACGGTTCCCTTTTATTTCATTACAAGCAACGGAAACATTATCGGTTACTGCCGACTGGTGCGTTGCAACAAGCGAATCAAGCGTTTTATCGGTGCGTTCCCGAACGGAAGTTTGGGCAAATTTACAAAAACCGGTATCACGAAAAGCGTCCTCTTGTTTAAGTTCTTCGTCAATAAAATCGGGATAGCCGATATGGTGTGCCTGAATCGCCGCGGCTGAAAATAGCGACAAGTGTGTATCCTCAAAAAAGTAGGCGGCACCGGCATCCGTATGCTGCACTGGCAAACTTTTGGCTTTTTTGTTACCTGATAATACTTTTTGATTTTCCGTGTCAAGTTTGCCGAGGTCGTGAAACAATGCCGCTTGTTTCACCGCTGCTTGTAGATTTTCGCCGTCCAATTTAGCGTATCGAGACACTTCCCCGGCGGCGGCAACCGCACGGCACACAACGTTGTTGACATGTGCCGTGTATGATTGCGCCGGAATGTTCTTCTTCGGCTTTGGACTATGGGCGTAATACATCATTGTTTCGACATCTTATTTTGTTGTTCCTCTTCATACAGCGAAAAAATGTAACAGGCACTAGCACCGTACAAACCAGTTTCGTCGTCATCTAATGCTCTTGCCGTACCGGAAGAATAAAACAATTCAAGGGCTTTTTCTTCGCTAATATGTTCTTTATCAATAATACTAAGGACGACCTCCGGTACTAATACTGATTTCACCAAGTGATGAGACATTTGTTCACCTATCCACGCCCTCCGTTAAGAGAGCGAATTTTTCACATTTGATATATTGTAAATAACGCAAAGCATTTTCCGACGTAAAACAAATTTGATTGTTAATTTGTTGGAATCGCAACTTTTGTAAAGCGTCCTCTTTCCGCATAATACCGCGGACAACAAAGTTAATCGTTTCACCGACATTATCATTAGCAATTTTACCAATAACAATATCGTATCCGTGTACATAATCAGGATTTGAGCGGCACCGGCAAACAAAATCCAGCCATTCTAAATTTGCTTCCTGAAAGCGCAATACTTTTAATTCGTCAAAATGTTGGTCGTCAAAATCATAAATAGAGACAATTCCCTTTGCAGATTCGTCTCCGTTCCGATATTTTATTAAAGCCCGACGCAATGCCCAACGCTTTGACTGCTCGGCAATGTCTGTGGTATAAAACCCAAAGCCAAAATCTCTACCCCGCAAATCAGAAATGATTTGCGGACTGCTAACGGCTTCTGTTGAACCGTGAAATAAACGAAGAACACTCATTGCAATGCTTTGTCTTGCGGCTGTAAAAATTCGTCAAATAGTCCCATAAGATATTCAAACGACAAACCGTGCAGGTCTTCGTAATCTGACCGTAACATATCCAAAAGACCGCTACGGGCAAATTGAGAATAAATCTCCGTGCTGGCACGTTCAGTGTGTTCTGCATAAAACTCAACACACGAGGTAATGAAACTAATTTGTGACATTATTTTACTCCCGCTTATCATTCCTACATCAAATCGACGCAGGTTTCCACTTTCTCTTTGAGGTCAGGCGGCAACTCCGTTTTGTCGGTGTAATTGTTCCAAGAGGTGGACGGTTCTTGTACGTTATCGTTTCGTTTTGGTGGTTCTGGTGTGAGGGCTTCAAACAATTTGTAATCCGGGCAACTGCCGAGAACGTTTTTATGTTCGACCCACCAAGCGTGACGCAACCGCACATCGGGACGGATTGCCGATTTAGTAAGGTCGTAAGCGTGAGGAATCAGAATTTTCAGCAATTCAATATCCTTCGCCGTACAACCGGTTTTAGCGGCGTAATTCGGATTGACGAAGAACGGCATAATGTAAACGCCATGTTCGACGACACGAAACGCCAACGGTGCCATCCCTTGATTTTTGCCTTCTTGCACGCCGGCTTTATTTGTATTGGTGTGCCGGACAATGCTAATCGGCAGGAGTGAGACCCCGACACCGACTTGTACAGTGCCGGTTTTAATGAATCCTTTGTTCGCTCCCTCTTCAAGAAACGTGTTGCCAAAAACACGGGCATCCCAGTATTTTTTGACAAACTTGCTTTCGAGAAACTTCTTTTGGTCAAAATCTTTGGCTTTGACATCGCCCATTTCTTTTGCAATCGCTACACGGTCTCGTCCGCGCGATTCCAAGATACGATAACTATCAGCATTACCGGAATAATCTTTCGGCAATTCCTTGAAAAACGGACTGTCCACATCTTCAAGCAAATCCCGCAGTTTTCGCTTGAACGAAACCGGCGAGATTTCACCGAGACCGTTCGGACGTTGGCGCGGGTCGCTTTCGCGGTCAGGGTCGCCATTGGGATTGGAATTGACCGCTTCTATTACCAGTAAACCGGTTATACGTTTGATTTCGTTACTCATTTTGAGACTCCATAGATAAAGTGTTGTTTTGTTTCAATCAATACACGCGCATTGAAAGCAACATTATTTTCCAGTTTTAACAGTCGGTGTGTCGTCTGCATTTTCTTTTTTCGGGAAAGCCGCCAAATAACCAACAAACAGTTGAGCTTTTTCCAAATCATTAAAGCGGACGATTTTTTCCAGACCAATCTTCGTGGCATTTTCTTCGTATAAGCGTAAATACCAGCCCGCCCGCCAACTTTCTCTGCCCAGTTCTTCAATTTTCTTGGTACGATATTGTTTCGCCCATGAAATGTACGGATTAAGACGCGGTGCCAATTGTGCCAACGCCTGTACTGGCGTTTCCAACGCACTAACTAACAGTGAATTTCCAACCAACTGCGGCGGGATATCATCCTTACGAACAACCTGACAGTACAAAGCGTGTAACTCATCGGACACTTTTAACATCTGCCCGAGTAAGTATGGTAAACTTTCCATATAATTCTCCTTCTTATAATTTTGACGGTATAAAAACAGTCCCAAAATCGGCAACAAGTAAACGTAATGCGCACGCGGTATTGATAACACATTTTTGTTACACCGATTCAATGTGTCCCCCAAGAACAAAATCAATCCTTGTGAATTATCAATTAAAGTGCGCAACAAATAGGAATCCATCGTTGTGATTTGACCATCCAGCATCAGTTCCAAGCCCTGATAGTATTTCATTTTCTTTGGAGTTTTTTCCTTTTTTGCAGCCAACTCGCCATTCATTTTCCAAATACGATTAACAACCTCTGCTACTTGTAATGGCTTTGGAATTTTCGGTTCTATCACTTCCGGTTTTGGCTTTTCATTATTCGTTTTTTTCACACCATCCGTTTTGAGTGGTTTTTCTACCCACGCCCGAAAAGCCATCGGCGGGATATTTTCACATCCGGCTTTCCATTCATTGGCTGCGGAAATTAGCCGTTCAGTGGTGTAATTACGGTAGAACACGACTTTCGAGCGTGCCTTGTCCATTTTACGGATAGCGAAAATCTGTACATTTTTTGGTTTTAATTCCGGTGATAATCCCTCCAAAGTTTTAATCACATCCTTTGCAATGCTTACAAACAAAGCAGACGAACGGTCATCATTTTCCTCACCTTAAGACTCGCCAAAAAGAGCCGCAAGTTTAGGCG